>VBCJ01000153.1 GCA_005884335.1 Betaproteobacteria bacterium
TCCAGCGCCTTCTCAGGCTGGTCGAGCCGCAGGTAGATCTGGCCGTAGCCGGAAAGCACGCCGAAGTGCTGCGGGTTGCGCGTGATGACTTCGTCGCAGTCCATGAGCGAGCGCCGGAATTCGCCGGCGAGGAAATACGCCGTGGCACGCTTGTTCCAGCCTTCGGCGAAGCCGGGCTTGAGCTCGATGATCCGGGTGAACGTGGCGATCGCCTCGGGGAAGCGCTGCTCGCCCATCTCCGCGACTCCTCTGCTGAGCAGATCGTCCACGCGGGCGTTTCCCGACCGGCTCCAGACCGCCCACAGCGCTTGCTCCGCAACAGCGCGTACCCGTTCGTCCGCGTCGCGCAGCGCAGTGATCAGCGTGGGAGCGTCCTCCATCCGACCCACGATCGCGAGGCCGAGCGCGCCGCGCCGGCGCTCCTCCGCGTCGGATTTCTTGAGAGCCGCGAGCGCCTCGGTCCGCGAAGGCCGCCCCGGCTCCGCCGCGGCAGGCATCGCGGGAACCAGGCACGCGATGGCGAGAGCCAGGAGCACCAGCCTTTTCATTGCGACCTTCGAGAGCTTCATCGGAATAAGCTCCCTTGCCCGATGGTTTACAGAGCGTCCACTCAACTATAATCCTCTCTGTTGTCAGATGAAAGGAGGCGCCATGAGCAAGCTGCTGATGTCGGTCTTCGCTCTGCTGGCGGGCCTGGCTCTGGTCCCGGCTCTCCACGCCGCCGGAATGGATTCGGGGCCGGGGCCGAATGCGCGCCCCGTGGACCCTGATTACGAGAGCGGCAAGAAGGCGGTCGAAGCCGGGAACTGGAAAACGGCCGTAGACAGCTTCGAGCGGGTTGCCTCGCACGACCCGAACAACGCCGACGCGCAGAATTACCTCGGCTACGCCTGGCGTAAGTCCGGCAACCTCGACCTCGCATTCAAGCACTACAACGAGGCGCTGCGCCTCGACCCCCGGCACAAGGGAGCGCACGAATACATCGGCGAGGCCTATCTGATGGTGAACAATCTTCCCAAGGCCGAGGAGCACCTTGCGCGGCTCGACAAGCTGTGCTTTTTTCCCTGCGAGGAATACCGCGACCTGAAGAAGGCGGTCGAGGAATACAAGGCCGCGAAGCCGGGGAAGGACAGTTCCCGCCCCTGAGCCTCTTGCGACCGCAAAACAAGACGCCCGGCAAGCCGGGCGTTTTTATTTCCAGGTACGTGTCCCGGGAAAATCCCGAGACACGGCGGTTATTTGGTTATTTATTTGAGGTGTTTGCTGACGAGCTTGGTCATCTCGAACATCGTGACCTTGCCCCTGCCGCCGAAGACGGCCTTCAGGGCGTCGTCGGCATTGATCATGCGCCGGTTCTTGGTATCCTGCAGCTTGTTTCGCTTGATATAAGCCCAGAGCTTCTTGGTCACTTCGGTGCGCGGTATCGCCTTGGAGCCCACCACTTCCGCCAGCATGGTGCTCGGGGTCATGGGTTTCATGAATGCCGCATTGGGTTTTCTCTTCTTGGCCATCGTATATCTCTCCTCTTTAATACGAGCTGTTTGGGTGACGCCGCACGGACGGTACGGGCAACGCGAGAGTGCGTCAATCAGCGGGAAATGTCAACCACCTTCAAACGGTTTTTTCGCCCTCCAGAGAAACTACGGCCCGGCCGGGGGATCGCTTCGCTATAATCGGAAGACCCGTTTTCCCTGACAATTTCCTGTCACCCAGGCAAGCGCCGTGGAAGCCGCCAAAAAAAACGTCGCCGTCCTCGCCACCTGCCAGGCGCTGCTGTTCACGAACAACTCGACGGCGATTGCGCTGAACGGCCTAGCCGGCTATGCGCTCGCGGCGAACAAGGCCCTGGCGACGCTCCCCGTCACCGCATGGGTCATCGGCGGGGCGCTCTCGACCCTTCCGGCTTCGCTTCTCATGAAGCGCATCGGCCGGCGTGCCGGCTTTACCGTCGGAGCGCTGATGGGGATGGTCGGCGCGTCGATCTGCTCGGTCGCACTGTATCTGGAGGCCTTCTGGCTCTTCTGCTTCGGCACGATGGTGTTCGGCGTGTACAACGCCGTGGCGCAGTATTACCGGTTCGCGGCGGCCGACGCCGCGAGCTCCGATTTCAAGGCGAAGGCGATCTCCCTGGTGCTCGCGGGAGGACTGGTGGGAGGTATCGTCGGCCCGGAGACGAGCAAGCTCACGGTCGATTTGCTCGCCACGACCTATCTCGGCGCGTATCTGTCCCTGATCGGATTCCTGGTGCTCGTCGTGCTGGTCGTGCAATGGCTCGACATCCCGGTGCCCGCGGCCGCCGCGCACGGGGAACCGACCCGGCCGCTCGCGCAGATCATGGCGCAACCGCTATTCGTGGTCGCAGTGCTCGCAGCGGCGATCGCCTACGGTGTGATGAACCTGCTCATGACCGCGACGCCGCTCGCGATGGGCTTGTGCGGCCATCCGTATTCGGCTGCGGCGACGGTGATCGGCTGGCACGTCATCGGCATGTTCGGGCCCTCGTTTTTCACGGGCTCCCTCATCAAGCGCTTCGGGGTGCTGCAGGTGATGGCCGCGGGAGCGCTGCTCCTCTACGTCGTGGTGGCGATCGCGCTGTCGGGCATCAGCGTTCCGCACTTCTGGTTCGCGCTCGTGCTGCTCGGCGTGGGGTGGAATTTCCTCTATATCGGTGGCACGACCCTCATCACCGAGGCGTGCACGCCGCCTGAGCGCGCGAAGACCCAGGGCGCAAACGACCTGATCATCTTCGTCGTGATGGCCACGTCTTCGTTCAGTTCGGGCCTGCTCCTGGAAAAGAGCGGCTGGCAAATGCTCAACTATCTCGCGCTGCCGTTCGTCACCGCGGCGGCCATCGCGGTGCTGTGGCTCCTCGCCCGGCGCCGCGTCGCGGCCGGAGCATGAGGGTGGCGGACGCCGCTCAGGCAAGGCTCGATCCCCAGGCCCGCGCGTTGGTCGAGCGCGCGGCGCGCTCGGCCGGTCCCGCGCTGAGCTCGGTGGGCGTAGACGAAGCGCGGCGGATCTACCGCGAATCGCGCCTTGCCCTCGCGCCGCCGCCGGTCGCGGTGCAGGAAACGCGCGATTTCTCGATAGCCGGTCGGGCGGGCGCGATCGGCGCCCGGTACTACCGGCCCCTGGGGACGAAGCCCGGAGAAACGCCGCCCGCGGTGGTGTACTTCCACGGCGGCGGCTGGACCTGTGGAGATCTCGATACACACGACAGCGTGTGCCGCGGGATTGCCGCTCACGGCACCTGCGCTGTCGTCGCAGTCGATTACCGCATGGGACCGGAGCACAAGTTTCCGGCCGCGGTCGAGGATGCCGTGACGGCGTTGCAGTGGGTGGCCGCGAACGCAAGCTCGCTCGGGGTCGACCCGGCGCGGCTGGTGGTCGCCGGGGAAAGCGCCGGCGGCAATCTCGCTGCGGTGGCGGCGCTCGCCCTGCGCGATTCGGGGCCGCGCCTTGCGATGCAGGTGCTCGTCTATCCCGTGACCGACCAGGCCGCCGACACGGATTCGCTCAGACGCTTCGCGCAGGGCTATTCGCTGACGCGCGAATTGCTGCACTGGTATCAACGCAACTATTTGCGCGACGAGCGCGACCGCTCCGACTGGCGCGCTTCTCCCTTGCGCGCGAAGGACCACTCGCGGCTGCCGCCCGCCTATGTCATCACCGCCGGGTTCGACCCGCTGCTCGACGAGGGCAAGGCCTACGCCGAGCGCCTCGCGCAGGCAGGCGTCGATGTGACCTACGAGTGCTTCGAGGGCCAGATACACGGATTCCTTCCCATGGCCGGGGCGATCGCCGCGGCACACCACGCCCATTACCGCATCGGCCAGATGCTGCGCATGCGCTTCGGGACGTTTCCGATCGCTCGGCCCTGATCGGCGTAAAATCGCGGAATCCTCCCATGCTGGCTCAAGTCGAGAAAATTTCCGTCGATCGCAAGGTGGTGCGTGCCGCCTGCCCGCACGACTGCCCCGACACCTGCGCGATGAAGATCACCGTCGAGAACGGAATCGCGGTGAAAGTGGAAGGCGCGAAAGACCATCCCTTCACCGCCGGCACGCTCTGCACCAAGGTTGCGCGGTATCTGGAGCGCACCTACAGCAAGGACCGCGTGCTCTTTCCGCAGAAGAGAGTCGGCGCCAAAGGCCGGGGCGAGTTCGAGCGCATTTCCTGGGACGAGGCGCTCGATACGATCGCCGAAAAGTTCCGCGCGATCGAGGCCGAGGATCCCCAGGGCATCCTGCCCTACGACTACGCGGGCACCATGGGCTACGTGCAGTGGCATTCGATGGGCCGGCGCTTCTTCAACCGGCTGGGGGCGTCGCGGCTGGACCGCACCATCTGCTCCTCCGCGGGCAAGGCGGGGATGCTGATCACGCTCGGCGGCTCGCTCGGCATGGACCCGGAAAGGTTCGACGAGGCGAAGCTCATCCTCATCTGGGGCTCCAACCCGATCGTCTCGAACCTGCACCTGTGGTCGCGCGTGCAGGAGGCGAAGCGCCGCGGCGCGAAGCTCGTCGCGATCGACCCCTACCGCAGCCTTTCGGCGGAAAAATGCCACGAGCACCTCGCACTGCTGCCCGGCACCGACGCGGCGCTCGCGCTCGGGATCATGCACGTCATCGTCGGCGAGGGCCGCCACGACGCGGATTACGTCGAGAAATACACGCTCGGTTTCGAGGCGCTCGCGCGGCGCGTGAAGGAGTATCCCCCGCAGAAGGTCGCGCAGATCACCGGCCTGCCCGCGGAAAAAATAATCTCCCTCGCCCGCGAATACGCCGCGACGCGGCCCGCGGCGATCCGGCTCAACTATGGGCTGCAGCGCCACGCCGGCGGCGGCATGGCCGTGAGGAACATCCTGTGCCTTCCCGCGCTCACGGGCGACTGGCGCCATCCCGCAGGCGGGGCCGTGCTCTCCACCTCGGGATTCTTCGGCATGAACGACGCCAAGCTCGAGCGGCCGGACCTGCTGGAGAAGGCGAGGAACCCCAACCCCCGACTCGGCGAGCGTGGTGAAGGGTTTTTCCCGGGAGGATCTCTTCACCGTGGTGCACGAGCAATTCCTGACCGACACCTGCGACTACGCGGACATCGTCCTGCCGGCGACCACGCAGCTCGAGCACCACGACGTTCACACCGCCTACGGGCACCTGTACGTCGTCGCGAACAGCCCCGCGATCGCGCCGCTGGGCGAGTCCCTCCCGAACAGCGAAGCGTTCAGGCGCCTCGCCGCGCGCATGGGCTTCGCCGAGGAGTGCTTCAGCGACTCCGACGAGGACATCTGCCGCCAGGCGCTCGAATCGTCGGACCCGCGCATGCGGGGGATCGATTGGGATTCGCTCAAGGAGAAGGGCTGGCAGCGCTTGAACGTGCCGGGGCGCTTCGCCCCGTTCGCGCAAGGCAACTTCGGAACGCCCTCGGGGAAGTGCGAGTTCTACAGCGAAACGGCGAAGGGCATGGGCATGGACCCGCTGCCGACCTACATCCCGCCGCGCGAGTCCGTGCAGTCGAACCCGGAGCTCGCGAAAAAGTATCCGCTCGCGATCATCTCGCCGCCCAACCGGCATTTCCTCAATTCGTCCTTCGCCAACATGCCTTTTGCGATCGCCGAGGCCGGGGAGCCCAGCCTCGAAATCCACCCCGGCGACGCCGCCGCCCGGGGGATAGCGAACGGCGAGGTCGTGCGCGTCTTCAACGACCGCGGCTCGCTCACGGCCAGGGCGCGCGTCAGCGACAAGGCGCGGGAGGGAGTCGTGGTGGCGCTCTCGGTGTGGTGGAGAAAGCTCACCGCCGATCGCCGCAACGCGAACGACTTGACCTCGCAGGCGCTCACCGACATCGGCAGGGGCGCGACGTTCTACGACTGCCTGGTCGACGTTGCGCGAATCCGATAGAGGAAGGTCCCGGAGATGGCGTCGGCGCCGCAGATCAAGCCCGGAATCAAGGATGCCTTGATCGTCGTCGACGTGCAGAACGACTTTTGCCCCGGCGGCCGGCTCGCGGTGCAAAAAGGCGACGAGGTGGTGCCGCTGGTGAATGCGTTCGTCAGGCGCTTCGAGAACGTCGTCCTGACGCAGGACTGGCATCCTCCAGGCCATCGATCGTTCGCGACCTCACACCCGGGCAGCAAGCCCTTCGATTCGGTAAAGCTCGCCTACGGCGAGCAGATCCTGTGGCCCGACCACTGCGTGCAGGGGAGCGACGGCGCGGCCCTGCACAAGGACCTTTGCGTTCCCCACGCGCAGCTCGTCCTGCGCAAGGGCCACCACCGCGAGGTGGACAGCTATTCCGCTTTCCTCGAGGCCGACCGCAAGACCCGCACCGGGCTCGAGGGATACCTCGAGGAGCGCGGAATCAAGCGCGTGTTCGTCTGCGGGCTCGCGACCGACTTTTGCGTGGCGTGGACGGCGCTCGACGCCCGCAAGCTCGGTTTTGCCGCGCTGGTCGTCGAGGATGCCTGCCGCGCGATCGACATGCAAGGCTCGCTTGCCGCGGCCTGGGAAAAGATGCAGAAAGCCGGCGTGAAG
>VBCJ01000235.1 GCA_005884335.1 Betaproteobacteria bacterium
ATGAAGAAATTTTCCGTTATCCACTACGATGACGCCGTAGGGAAGGAAAATCTCGCCGCCGTGGAACTCGCTCTGACCAAGCGCGGACTGAAACCGTCGTCGATCGGGACTTTGAAGCGCAATCAGACGGATTTGGGTGCCGCGGTTTCGGATGTAGTCAAGGCGGCCCCGGACGTCGTCATCGCGACCACGCTCTACAAGACCACCGGGGATTTCATCAAGTCGGCAAAAAAGGCCGGATCGGGCGCCCAGTTCGCGAGCACCTCGTTTGTCGGCGCGAGCGCGCTGGCCGGCGAGCTCGGCGACCAGGGCACGGGCGTCGTCGTCGCTCAGGTGGTGCCGCCCTACGCCAGGGCGTCAATCCCCATCGTACGGGAATACCAGGCGGCAATCGAGAAATCGCTCGGCAAGAAGGACTATTCCTTCACTTCGCTGGAGTCGTACATCGGAGCAAAAGTGCTCGTCGAAGCGATCCGCCGCGCAGGCGCCAACCCGACGCGCGAAGGCCTGCTCAAGACGCTCGATTCGATGCAGAACTTCAACGTCGGCGGATATCTGGTCGATTTCAGCCCGTCGAATCACAATGGCTCCAAGTTCGTGGAGTTGACCGCCATCAGCAAGGCGGGAAGGTTTGCGTACTAGCTTCGCTGCGGATCAGCTTCGCCGCCAGGTGGTGCCCTGAGGACCGTCCTCGAGTCCGATTCCCTTTTGAAGCAATTCGTCGCGGATCTCGTCGGCGCGCCGAAAATCCTTCGCACGGCGCGCCTCGTCGCGCGCGGCGATCAAAGCCGCAATCTGCGCGTCTGAAATCCCGCCGCCGGGTCCCACCCCGGCACGAAGGAAAACTTCGCTTTCCCGCGCCAGCAGCCCGAGCAGCCCGCCGAGCGCGCGCAACTGGCGCGCGAGCGCCGTTGAGCGCTTGCGGTTGACTTCGTTGGCGAGATCGAAAAGCACTGCCACGGCCTCGGGCGTATTGAAGTCGTTGTCCATTGCCTCCCGAAAGCGGCGGCCGTGGATTTCGTCCCAGTCAGGCGGCGCTGAGCCTGGGGGCGGCGCCTCTTTCAGGGCGGTGTAGAGCCTCGCCAACGCGTGCCGCGCGTCTTCCAGATGTTGGTCGGAGTAGTTGAGAGGGCTTCGGTAGTGCGCACGCGCGGCGAAGAAACGCACGACTTCCGGATCGTGGCGTTTGAGCAGCTCGCGGATGGTGGCGAAGTTGCCCGTCGATTTCGACATCTTCTCGTCCTGCAGCTGAACAAAGCCGTTGTGCATCCAGTATTTGACGAAGGGTTGCGTGTCATTTCGATCTAAGACGCCTTCAGACTGCGCGATTTCGTTCTCGTGATGCGGAAACTGCAGGTCCTGCCCGCCGCCGTGAATGTCGAAATGCGGTCCCAGCAGTTTCGTGCTCATCGCCGAGCACTCGATGTGCCAGCCCGGACGCCCATTGCCCCAGGGCGACTGCCAAAAGGGCTCGCCTTCCTTGGCGCGCTTCCACAGGACGAAATCGAGTGGATCGCGCTTGGTCGTGTCGACCTCGACCCGCTCTCCGGCACGCAGATCCTCGAGCGACTTCCCCGAGAGTTTGCCGTAACCTGGAAACTTCCGGACCGAGAAATTCACGTCGCCGCTTTCCGCGCGATAAGCGATACCGCGCTCCTCCAATCTTCGGATCATCTCAGTCATCTCGGTAACGTGACCGGTTGCGCGCGGCTCGATGTCGGGCTTCCGCACCCCCAGCGCCGCCACATCTTCGTCCATGTAGCGAATAAAGCGTTCGGTCAAACCAGCAACGGATTCACCGGTCTCCGATGCCCGGCGGATAATCCTGTCGTCAACATCGGTAATGTTGCGTACATAAGTCAGCGGGTAGCCGCTTGCACGCAACCAGCGTTGTACCACGTCGAATACGATCATCATCCGTGCATGCCCGAGATGGCAGTAGTCATAGACGGTCATCCCGCAGACGTACATCCTCACCCGCGCCGGATCGAGAGGGACGAAGGGCTCCTCCGCTCGGCTGAGGCTGTTGTAGATTTTCAGCACGGCATTGAATTCGCGTCGTGCCCGTCTCTCATTGTGTGAGCGACAAAGACCCGCATGTCACGATCGCGGAGCAGATCGACATTTCCGCGGCGGCGTCGAGTCGACGGCGGTGCGGCTGCCGGAGAGAAAAGGGATAAAATCGAGGAAATTCCCGCAAGAGGCTGATTATTGTAGATTTTACGAGCTTCTTGATAGAATGAGGTGTGCCCCTCGGCTCAGAAAAAGTATAGCACAATGAATTTCAGCGCTCGGTCTCCCACGCCGCTCGCGGTCCTGCTTTTCGCCTTGGCGATTTCCGCGCTGTCCGTGCGCGCGGACGAGCTTCAGGATATCGACCGCCTCTTGAAGCAGAGCCAGCACGCTCAAGCCCTTGAGCGGGTCAATCAATATCTCTCACAAAGACCGAAGGACGCCAAGGGTCGCTTCATCAAGGGATTGATCCTGGTAGAGCAGAACAAAGTGGCGGAAGCGATCGAGGTTTTCACGGCACTCTCGCGCGATTACCCCGAGTTGCCCGAGCCCTATAACAATCTCGCGGTTCTATATGCCGCTCAAGGCCAGTACGAAAAGGCGCGGCAACAACTCGAGATGTCGATCCGCACGCACCCGAGTTACGCGACTGCGTACGAAAATCTCGGCGACGTGTACACCAAGCTTGCCAGCCAGGCGTACGACAAGGCTCTGCAGTTCGATTCGTCCAACTCCGCCGCAAAGAACAAGCTATCGCTCATTCGTGATTTGATATCAAGCAACCGTCTTCCGCGCAGCTCGAGCGCCCCTTCGGAAACGTCGACGGAACCCACGCCCCCGTCGGCAGCGAGGACCGCGCCGGTAAAATCCGCCGAGACCAAGCTGGCCTCGGGACAGGCGCGGTCCGGGGCAACAAAGCCTGCTGAAAAACCGGCGCGGGCCCAAGACGGCAGCGGAGATGAAGTGCTGCAAACGGTGCTCGCTTGGGCGGGCGCGTGGTCCAAGCAGAACGTGGAAACCTATCTCGCCTTTTACGCTCAGGATTTCAAGACGCCGAAGGGCGAAGCGCGCTCCGAATGGGAAGCGGTGCGCAGGCAGCGCATTTCCGGCCCCAAAAAGATCGAAGTGGCCGTTGAATCGCCCAAGGTCACGCTCAGGGACCAGAACAATGCGGTGGTCAGCTTCCGGCAGATGTACCGTTCGGACAATCTGAATATCAAGAGCAGCAAGACGCTGGTCATGGTACGAAGCGATGGCCGCTGGCTCATCCAACAAGAGCGGGCGGGAGGCTGATGTCGAAGCGGACCCTTACCTGCGTTCTCGTCGCGGCCGTCACCTTTGGAGCTCCCTCCACCCTGTCACCTGCGAAGGGTGCGCGCATCGATGTGACGGCAGACGCTCTGCTTGCAGCGGTCTACGAAGAAATCGTTCGGGGACATCTCGACGTGGCTCTTCAGAATATCGAAGGACTGATCCGCGTAAGACCCAACTTTCGTCTTGCTCACCTGATCAAGGGCGACTTGCTGCTCGCGCGCACCCGGCCTATCAATACAATCGGCGCGGCCCCCAACGTACCCGAGGCGCACATGGAAGGACTGCGGGCCGAAGCGTTCGCCCGCCTGCGAGCCTACCGAGAGCGCCCGCCGGCGGATCGTGTACCGCGCTATTTGCTGCAGCTGCGCGAGGACCAAAAGTACGCAGTCGTCGTCGACACGCGCCGCTCGCGGCTTTATCTGTACCAGAACGACGGCGGGAAACCGCGCTTCGTCGCCGACTATTACGTGAGCTCGGGAAAAAACGGGCCGCTGAAAGTCCGAGAAGGAGACGAGAAGACCCCTATCGGGGTGTATCACGTTACGGCGAGCCTGCCCCGGAACGAACTCTCGGATTTCTACGGCAGCGGCGCTTTCCCAATCAACTACCCGAACGAGTGGGACCGCATTCAGGGGCGCAACGGCCATGGCATCTGGCTACACGGAACGCCATCGAACACCTACAGCAGACCCCCGCGTTCGAGTAACGGCTGTGTTGTCCTCGCCAATTCCGATCTCGATGTGCTGGCGCGCAACCTTCAGATCGGCGTCACGCCGGTCATCATCAGCGAGGACGTTGAATGGCTAAGCCCCGAGGAATGGGCAAGCGAGCGAACATCGTTCGGAAAGCAGCTGGAACAATGGCGGGCCGACTGGGAAAGCCTCGATACGGAACGCTACCTCGCGCATTATTCGAAAAATTTCTCCGCTCCGAATCAGGACCTGGACAGCTGGAGCCGGCACAAGCGCCTCGTGAACGGCGGCAAGACCTGGATCAACGTCAGGGTGAGCAACCTCAGCATGTTCCGCGATCCCGGCAGGGACGGCCTGGTGCTGGTGAGCTTCGACCAGGAGTATCGGTCGAATAATCTGTCGAATACGGTGAAGAAGCGCCAATACTGGCTCCACGAAGACGGACGCTGGCGCATCGTCTACGAGGGAACCGTCTGAACCGGGTTTGTTCGTTGCGCCGCCGGCCGAACGGAATCCACCTCCCAGGAGCATCAACATGCATCGCATTTCGACGCTGGTCCTCCTCCTGCTGA
>VBCJ01000236.1 GCA_005884335.1 Betaproteobacteria bacterium
AACATGACCGCGGCGATCCAGTACGCCCAGTCCGGACACCTCTGTCTCGCCACGCTGCACGCCAACAACAGCTACCACGCGATGAACCGGATCATCAGCTTCTACCCGCTGGAGACCCGGCCCGCGCTGCTGCAGGATCTCTCCTCGACGCTCAAGTGCGTGATATCGCAGCGCCTCGTCAAGAACGTGAGGGGCACTCAATCCGCGGCGGTCGAAATCATGCTGAACAGCCGTTACATGGCCGAGCTGATCGAAAAAGGCGAGATCAGCGAGATGAAGGAGGCGATGGAGAAGGCGCTGACCCCCGGCTCGCAGACCTTCGAGCAATCGCTGTTCAAAATGATCCGGGACGGTCTCATCACCCAGGACGAGGCGCTTTCCAACGCGGACTCCGCGAACAATTTGCTCTGGCTCATCAACAACACCGCGGCCGGCGCTGATTTTGCGGCGGGCAAGGACCGAAGCCCCGAGGCAAGACCCGCGGCGCTCACCGGCAGTGCTCCGTTCAGCGAGTTCAAGCTCGACACCAGCGAGACGGAGCGCGCATAGCATTGATGCCGGTCGTCAGGACCCACCCGGTTTCCCCTTGCTGGGCCGGTTCCACCGAAGATCACCATGCCGGCAGGTGAACCGGCCGCGACGCTGCGGCTCGCCCGCGAGCTGATCTCGCGCCGCTCGGTCACTCCTGAAGACGGCGGCTGCCAGGAATTGCTGGCTGAACGTCTTGCGCGGCTCGGATTCGCGATCGAACCGGTCCGGCGCGGCGAGGTGTCCAATCTCTGGGCCCGACACGGCGGGGCCCGTCCCCTTCTCTGTTTCGTCGGCCACACGGACGTCGTGCCCACGGGTCCGGTGGAAAAGTGGCACAGCGACCCCTTCGTGCCCACCGAGCGCGATGGGAAGCTCTTCGGGCGCGGAGCGGCAGATATGAAAACCTCGATTGCCGCTTTCGTCGTGGCAGTCGAGGGTTTCCTCGCCAGGCATCCCTCGCCTCGGGGATCGATCGCCCTGCTCATCACTTCCGACGAGGAAGGTCCCGCCGTGGACGGCACTTCGAAAGTGATCGAACTCCTGAATAACCGGGGCGAACGCATCGACTATTGCCTGGTCGGCGAGCCGACATGCGTCTCCAGGCTGGGCGACACGATCAAGAACGGCCGGCGCGGCTCGCTCTCCGGAACATTGCGCGTGAGAGGCGTGCAGGGGCACGTGGCTTATCCGCATCTTGCGAAGAATCCCGTCCATCTGGCGGTGCGTGCGCTCGCCGAGCTCGCCGCAACCGAATGGGACCGGGGCAACGAATACTTTCCTCCGACGACCTGGCAGATCTCGAACATTCACGGCGGAACCGGCGCGACCAACGTCATTCCAGGCGAGGTGGAAATCCTGTTCAATTTCCGGTTTTCCACGGCGAGTTCGCCCGAAGGACTGAAAGCACGCGTCGCTTCGATACTCGATCGCCATGGGCTCGATTACGAGCTCGATTGGTCGCCTTTCGAGACGCCCTATCTCACTCCCCGCGGGAAGCTGGTCGAGACCCTGAGCGCTGCAATCCGGGACGTCACCGGCGCCACCCCGGAGGTCAGCACGACGGGCGGCACGTCCGACGGCCGCTTCGTCGCCGAACTCTGTCCGGAGGTGGTCGAGTTCGGTCCGGTGAACGCCTCGATCCACAAGCTCGATGAGCACGTGGATCTGAGCGCGATCGAATCGCTGCGCGAAATCTACCAGGGCCTCCTCGGGCGGCTTCTCGCATCCTGACGCGTTCCCTGTCCTCGACGCGCACCCGTGCAGCGCCTTCGGCGGCGCTGCGCGACTGGCTGAGCTACGCGGAACGGCGCTTCCGAGCGGCCCGCCTCCGGTTCGGCCACGGAACGCACAGCGCGCCGGACGAAGCGGCATGGCTGCTCACGAGCGTGCTGCGCTTGCCCCACGACGGGCTCGCGCAAGCGCTTGCGTATGAGCTGACCGCGCGGGAGCGCCGCAGCGCCGCACGGCTGATCGAGGAGCGCGCACGCACGCGCCGTCCGCTCGCCTATCTCTTGAAGGAAGCTTGGCTGGGAGAGCATCGGTTCTACGTTGACGGGCGCGTCATCGTGCCGCGCTCTTTCATCGCCGAGCTCCTTCGAGATCGGCTCTCACCCTGGCTCCCGCGCTCGCGGGAAGTGCGCCGGGCGCTCGACCTGTGCACCGGCTCGGGCTGTCTGGCCGTATTGCTCGCATCGGCCTTTCCGCACGCTGCGATAGACGCAACCGATGTTTCGCGATCGGCGCTCGCCGTCGCGCGCCGGAACCTGCGCGCCTACCGCCTCGGCCGGCGCGTCAGACTCTCGCGGAGAGACTTGTTCGCCGGGCTGAAACCGGCGCGATACGACCTCATAGTCGCCAATCCACCCTATGTCGCGGCAACGGCGATGCGGGGACTGCCGCCTGAATATCGTCACGAGCCTCGGCTCGCGCTCGACGGCGGGCGGGACGGTTTGGATTTCGCACGCAGGATCTTGCTTGAGGCAAGGGATTTTCTGCGGCCGCGAGGGCTGCTCGTGGTGGAGGTCGGCCACAATCGCAGCAGGCTGGAGCGGGCGTTTCCGCGCCTTCCGCTCATCTGGCCGGAGACAAGCGCCGGCTACGATTGCGTGTTTCTCCTGGGCCGGGAAGACCTGCCGGGATAGCCTTGCGCGCTTTACAATGATCGCTCAAAGCCCAATGAACGATCCCGCCCCCGTCAAAATCTGGAACGACTACGACCGCCCGCATCGAGACTTGCGGGAATTTCTTTCCCGCATCGAGGGCGCGGGCGAGCTTCTGCGGGTTCCCGGGGCTCACTGGAACCTTGAAATGGGCACGCTCGCCGAGGCGGTGAACGAGCGTCCCAATCCACCGGCGATGTTGTTCCAGGATGTCCCCGGATATCCGCAAGGTTTTCGCGTGCTGTCCGGATCGACCAACTCGATGAAGCGGCTCGCGATCACGCTGGGCTTCCCGGTTCCGGCTCATCCCCTCGACGTGGTGCGTGCCTACCGCGACCGCATGAAGACCCACCGGCCCATCCCGCCGCGGGTCGTGCGGGACGGCCCGGTGCGCGAAAACATCCTGCGCGAGCAGGAGGTGGACGTCCTCAAGTTTCCGGTACCTTTCCTGCACGAGCTGGACGGCGGCCGCTACATCGGCACCGACGACCTCGTGATCATGCGCGACCCGGAAGAGAACTGGGTCAACTGCGGCACGTACCGCGTGATGGTGCACGACGCGAAGCGCGTCGGCGTCTGGATGTCGCCGGGCAAGCACGGCCGCCAGATCCGCGAGAAGTATTTCAAGCGTGGCGAGCCCTGCCCGGTCCTCGTTTCCTGCGGCCACGATCCTTTGCTCTTTCTCGCCGGAGGCAACGAGCTGCGTTTCGGGCTTTCCGAATACGATTATGCGGGCGGACACCGCGGTGAACCGTTCGAGGTGATCGAAAGCGAGCTCTACGGCTTGCCCCTGCCCGCCCACGCGGAAATCGTTCTCGAGGGCGAGATGATCCCGGGCGATGTCGCGCCTGAGGGACCGTTCGGCGAGTTCACCGGCTACTACGCCGGCGGAAAGAGCGAACAACCGGTGATCCGCGTGCGGCGCATCTATCACCGCAACGAGCCGATACTGACCATGGCCACGCCGATGCGCCCGCCGTCGGATTTCTCCTACAGCAAGTGCGTGATGAAGGCCGGGATGATCTGGGACGAGGTCGAGCGCGCGGGCTTGAGCGGCGTAAAGGGCGTGTGGTGCCATGAAGCGGGCGGCGCGCGCATGTTCAACGTCATCGCCATCAAGCAGGCCTACGCCGGGCATGCCAAGCAGGCCGCACTGGCCGCGGCGAGCTGCCAGTCGGGGTCCTATCTCGGCCGGTTCGTGGTCGTCGTCGACGACGACATCGATCCCACGGACCTCTTCGAAGTGCTCTGGGCGATGTGCACGCGCTGCGACCCCGCGGAGGATATCGAAATTCTCCGCAAAATGTGGAGCGGACCTCTGGATCCGCGCATTCCGCGCGGCACGACCTGGAACTCGCGCGCGGTGATCGACGCGTGCCGCCCGTTCGAGATGCTGAAGGACTTTCCTCCAGTAGCGCGCGCGAGCAGGGAGCTGCGGCGCGAGGTCGAGGCGAAGTTCCGCGACGTGCTGTCAAAGCTATAGATAGACAATCTCGAGCACCGGTCTCTACGGTATAATTCCGCCGCTGATCGACGGTGGCCGTAGCTCAGCTGGTAGAGTCCCGGATTGTGATTCCGGTTGTCGTGGGTTCGAATCCCATCGGCCACCCCACTCTGCTGCTTCTTCGTGGTAGTAACACTCCGGACTGGTCGCGTGAGATCGCTCATATCAATGCACTCCGCCCATCAGATTGCGAATAGGCTTGATCAGAAAAAGCAGAATGATGGCGGACGCCCCTGTTGTGAGACAGACGGCACCGAGGAGTTGCGGCAGCGGAAATGTTTCGAACAGCCCTGCGATACGCCCGCCGATGAAATTACCCAGAGCGGAGGCAAGAAACCACACACCCATCATGGACCCCACCAGACGTTGGGGCGCGAGTTTCGTGACGGTGCTTAA
The DNA here is from genome assembly GCA_005884335.1 of Betaproteobacteria bacterium. GTDB lineage: Bacteria > Pseudomonadota > Gammaproteobacteria > Burkholderiales > SG8-39 > VBDM01. Next base: position 4,591 of record VBCJ01000236.1, read on the forward strand.
GCCCACGGGGGACAGGCAAAGCTCCCCGACGGTGTGAAGAACGTAGCCGCAAATCAGCCACATCGGGCTCACGCGTGAGTTGCCGCC
>VBCJ01000237.1 GCA_005884335.1 Betaproteobacteria bacterium
CGGGGATCTGCGGGCGCTGCGTGCAAAACGTCTACGGCTCCGGCGAGCCCCGGAGATTCTCATGATCCCGGCGAGCCTGAAGCGCATCGCCCCGTGGCTCGCTCTCGCGCTGCTCCTCGCGCTGGCGGACCAGGCGAGCAAGGTCGCGATCAGCTCGAGCCTGCGCTTCGGCGAGGTGCGCGAGATCGCGCCGTTCTTCAACCTGGTGCTCGCGCACAACCGCGGCGCCGCGTTCAGCTTTCTCGCCGACGCGGGCGGCTGGCAAAGGGCGCTGTTCATCGGGATCGCCGTCGCTGCGACCGGCGCCATCGTGTTTCTCCTCGCCAGGCATTCGAGCGAGCGCCTTTTCTCGGCGGGACTTACCTTGGTGCTCGGCGGAGCACTCGGCAATCTCTGGGATCGGATCGCCCTCGGCCACGTGGTGGATTTTCTCGATTTTCACGCCTTCGGTTGGCATTTCTGGGCTTTCAATCTCGCCGATTCGGCGATCACCGTAGGCGCGGGACTGCTGATCCTCGACGGGCTGCGTTCGGCCGGCGCCGCGCAAAAGCTCTAAAATAGACGGCCATGGAAGTCCTGCTCGCCAATCCACGCGGTTTTTGCGCCGGTGTCGAGCGCGCGATCGGCATCGTCGAGCGCGCGCTCGCGATCCACGGCGCGCCGATCTACGTCCGCCACGAGGTCGTGCACAACAAATACGTGGTCGAGGACTTGAAGAGCAAAGGCGCCGTGTTCGTCGAGGCGCTTGGCGAGGTTCCCTCGGGCAGCACCGTGATCTTCAGCGCCCACGGCGTCTCGAAGGCCGTGCGCGGCGAGGCCGAGGCACGGGGTCTGCGCGTGTTCGACGCGACCTGTCCGCTCGTCACCAAGGTGCACGTCGAAGTCGCGAAGATGCGCGCCGCGGGCCGCGAAATCGTCATGATCGGCCACCGCGGCCATCCGGAGGTCGAGGGGACCATGGGCCAGGCCGCCGAGGGCATGGTCCTCGTGGAAACGGTCGCCGACGTCGCGCGCCTGGAAGTGCGCGACCCGGGAAAGCTTTCCTACGTGACGCAGACGACGCTCTCGGTGGATGACGCCGCCGCGATCGTGGAGGCCCTGAAAGGGCGCTTTCCCGCGATCACGGGTCCGAAGAGGGACGACATCTGCTATGCGACGCAAAACCGGCAGGACGCGGTCAAGGTCATGGCGCCGCAATGCGACGTCGTGATCGTGGTCGGCTCGCCCAACAGCTCGAATTCCAACCGGCTGCGCGAGGTCGCTCAAAGCCGCGGCATCGAGGCCTACATGGTGGACAGCGCCGCGCAGCTGAAGGCCGAGTGGGTTGCGGGAAAGCGCCGGGTCGGCGTGACGGCCGGAGCCTCCGCTCCGGAAGTGCTGGTGAACGAGCTGATCGCGCGGCTCAAGGCGCTCGGCGCGGGCAGCGTGCGCCAGCTCGAAGGCGTGGACGAGAGCGTGGTGTTCACCCTGCCGCGCGAGCTGGCTTTGCGCGCCGCGCCGCGCTGAGCGCTTCTCGAGCGCCCGGCGCGGGAGTCGCTGCTTTAGCGCTCGCGGTAGGAGAAGCGCGATATCCCCTTGGGGTTCTTGTTGATGTTGACGCTGCCGGTCCCCAGGCCGCCGGAAGAATCCGTGTTGACCGTACGGATCGACCCGTCGATCGTTTGTATGGGCGTGAACCCCACCAGGAATGCCCCTTGCCTCACTGCGGCGATATTGCTCACGGCTCCCGGAACGTAGCTTCCGGTGGAGAAATCCAGGTTGTAGACGAAGGAGTCTCCCCCGGGGATGCATCCCCCCACGATCGGAACATTGCTCGCGAAGACCAGCGTTCCGAGCTCGAGGCGCGGGTCGAGTACGATGCGCTCGCCGGGACTGTCCCCTCCCGGGTTGAGGTCGATGACGAAGCCGTCCTGGGTGCTCCAGTTGACGGCATTGTTCGTGATCGTTCTGCTCGATCCGGTGGTGAGGGTCTGCGTCACCAGGTTCGCCGTGCGGATGTTCGTTCCGTAGTCGGCGTCCTTGTCCTTGAATCCGTAAATGGACTGCTGCGAAGTGTCCGACGGATCGGTGGAGGCGAGATAACGCCCGGTCCCGACATAGTAGATGCGGTTGTTGTTGAGATTGGTCACCACCGGCCGCACGCTGATCGGCTGCGGATTGCCTGCGCCGTCCTTCAGCGTGGCCATGTGCATCAGCGCCGGCGGCGAAGTCGACATGTCCATCCGCCAGACGTTGCCTTGCAGATCGCCTCCGTACACGAAGTCCATCTTGGCATCGACCAGTCCGGCCTTGAAATACCCCCCCTGCCTCATCAGGCCCGACGGCGTGACCGTAGTGCCCGTTCCGGTGCTGACCTTGTCCAGCACCTGTCCGGTGATCGCGTCGAGCACGTAGAAGAAGCCCACGCCCGACCCGGGGCTGACGTTGTTCAAACCGGAGGTGAGGACCACGACCCATTTCCCGTCGACCGCGCGCTTGCCGATCACCGGGTTGCCGTAGCTGAAGCCCAGATCGGTGTCGCTGTGGCTCATGGTGCCGACCGCCGGGCACAGCGTCGAGTCGGAGCAGAACTCCCACAGGCCTTTCGGATTCTTAGGATCGGTGATGTCGAGCGCATAGAAGCCGCGGGCGCCGCCGTTGGCGCCGCCGACGACGATGGTCTTCCAGACCGAAGCCGTGGCGTCGAACACGTCGCCGGTCTCCGGGCTCCCGTCGAGCATGAAACGGTGCGCGTTCGCGTAAGCCGTATCCGCGATCTGGTAGATGCCGGGCATGACGAACTTCGGCATGTAGGCCCAGTTTTCCGTTCCCGCGGTGGCTACCGGGTTCCCGGCGGCATCCACGGTGTTGTCGAAGGCGTGCAGCAATCCGTCGTTTGCCGCGGCGTAAAGAGCCCCGGAGCGGTTGACGTTCGCGCTCTGGAAGCTGCTGTAGCCGGTGTCGGTATAGTTGAATAGCGGAACCCGGATGTAGGCGGGCGTCGCATCGACGATGTCGCCGAGCACGGTTTGCTGGGTCGTATTGGTCACCGGATCGGTCTCGATCCGGTCGCGGAAGAGCACCGCCTCGTTGCCGGTCTGCCTGCGCAGGAACCCGATGAGCGAGGTGCCGGCGTTGACCAGGGCCTTCTGGGGCAGGGTCAGCAGCGAGCACTGCGACATCGCGGCGCACTTGTTCATGAAGAAGGCCTGCTCGGCGACCGTCATGCTCGCGAACTGGAACGGCTTGAGCTTGGTCGGCGCGGTGGTGTCGAGCATCCAGATGTTGCGCGCATCGCTGCTCGCGCTCACCTGGGTGAGGAGCTGCTTGTCGGCTTGCCACAGGATGATCGGTTTGCCCTGAGCGTCGGTCAGCACCGCGCCGGTGGTGGCGTCGAGTCGCTGCGCCTTGACGATCCCGGACCAGGTGTTGGTCTGATAGGTGGTGCTGAACGCGAAATTGTCCTTGGGCGTGATGTTCGGGCTCGACGTGGCCGCAGCCGCCGCGGACGCGTTTCGCCCCGCGATGTTGCTCAATGCGTTCTGAAGCGCGTTTGCGAGCGTGCGCGGGTTCAGCGCGAGGAAGTAGGTCCCGCGCCCGTTGACGGCGGCGTGCCACAGATCGTCGAGCGCGCTCTGCTTGTCCTGTTGCGGCGACGGCCAGTTGCACACGCCCGCGGCCCAGAAGCAGGCGTTCGCCACGCCGCTCTTGATGTTCGCGAAATCTCCCGGTGCCGTCTCGTAGAGGGGATCGTAGAGCATCAACCCGTCGGCGAGGCCCAGGGTGAAGGTGACCATGTGCTGGTGTTGCGCGAAGTCCTTGTTCCCCGCCTTGCTGGGGACGTTGTTCGCGGACACGTCGCCGTTCGGGGGCGTGGTGTTGGGACTGGTCGCGGGCCCGGTCGGTTTGTTGTTCCTGTCGACTCCGCCGCGCAGATCGGTCATGTAGTAGTACAGGGCGACGTCGGCGAGCGTGCCGGAGCCGCCTGGACTGGCCCCCGCCACGGTGCCCGGCAGAATGTTCCCGTCGAACGTGCCGGTGGCCCGGCTCGACACCGGATCCGTATAGGCGGGAGTGACTCCGGCGGGCGTGTAGAGGTTA
>VBCJ01000238.1 GCA_005884335.1 Betaproteobacteria bacterium
AAGTCGATCATCATGATCGCGTTCTTCTTGACGATGCCGATCAGGAGGATGATGCCAATCACCGCGATGATGCCCAGATCGCTCCTCGTGAGCATGAGCGCAAGGAGCGCCCCCACGCCAGCGGAGGGCAGCGTGGAGAGGATCGTCAGCGGGTGGATGTAGCTTTCGTAGAGCACCCCGAGCACGATGTACATGGTGACGATCGCAGCGAGGATGAGTAGCAGCTCATTGGCAAGCGACGCCCTGAACGCGAGCGCCGCGCCCTGGAAGCTCGTGCGCAGCGACGCCGGCAGCTCGAGCGCCCTTGCCTCCGACTCGATCGCGCCGACGGCCGCGCCGAGCGAAGCGCCCGGAGCGAGATTGAAGGAGATGGTCGCCGCGGGAAACTGGCCGAGGTGGTTCACGGCGAGCAGCGCCGGCTTCTCGGTCACCCTGGTGAGCGCGCTCAAGGGCACCTGCGCGCCCGAGGAGGAAGCGACGTAGATGTCCTTCAGCGCGTCCGGGCCGCGGCGGAACTCCGGTTTCACCTCGAGCACCACGCGGTACTGGTTCGACTGCGTGAAGATGGTCGAGATCAGCCGCTGGCCGAAGGCGTTGTAGAGGGCGATGTCGATGGCTGCGGGCGTGATGCCGAGGCGCCCCGCGGTGTCGCGGTCGATCGAAACAAATGCCTGCAGGCCCTGGTCCTGGAGATCGCTCGCCACGTCGGCGAGCTGCGGCAGCTGCGCGAGGCGATCGACCAGGCGATGCACCGACACGGCGAGCTCGTCGGGATTCGCATCCTCGACGGTGAGCTGGTACTGGGTGCGGCTGACGCGGTCCTCGATGGTGAGATCCTGCACCGGCTGCATGTAGAGCGAGATGCCTTGAACCCGGGCGATCCGCGGCTGCAGCCGCTGCATGACCTCCGCGACGTCGGCGCCGCGCTCGGACCTGGGCTTCAGGTTGATGAAGACGCGGCCGTTGTTGAGCGTGGTGTTGACGCCGTCCACGCCGATGAAGGAGGAAACGCTTTCCACGGTGGGGTCCTGCAGGATCGCTTCGGCAAGGGCGCGCTGGCGCTCGGCCATCGCGGCGAAGGAGACCGATTGCGGTGCCTCGGAGATGCCCTGGATGACGCCCGTGTCCTGCAGCGGGAAGAAGCCTTTCGGCACGACGATATAGAGGATCACGCTCGCCGCGAGCGTGCCGACGAAGACCCACAGCGTCGCCGTCTGCCGGTCGAGCACCCAGTTGAGCATCCTGCCGTAGCGCTCGATCATCGCGTCGATGAAGCGTCCCGCAGCCCGGTAAAACCCGCCTTGCTCGGACTCCGGCCTGCGCCGCAGGAGCTTGGCGCACATCATCGGCGTCAAGGTGAGCGACACCACCGCCGAGATCAGGATAGAGACGGCAAGCGTGATCGCGAACTCGCGGAACAGGCGCCCCACCACCTCGCCCATGAAAAGCAGCGGGATCAGCACCGCGATGAGCGAGAACGTCAGCGAGATGATGGTGAAGCCGATCTGCTCGGCGCCCTTCAGCGCCGCCTCCAGGGGCGGCATGCCTTCCTCGACGTAGCGCGCGATGTTCTCGATCATCACGATCGCATCGTCCACGACGAACCCGGTGGCGATGGTGAGCGCCATCAGCGTCAGGTTGTTGACGCTGAACCCGGCGAGGTACATGACGCCGAAGGTACCGACGAGCGAAAGCGGGACCGCGATGCTCGGGATGAGCGTGCCCGCGGCCGTGCGCAAAAAAAGGAAGATCACCATCACGACCAGGGCCACCGCGAGCATCAGCTCGAACTGCACGTCCTTGACCGAGGCGCGGATGGTGACGGTGCGGTCGGTGAGCGTCGCGACCTCGACCGACGCCGGAAGCGAAGCGGTGAGCTGAGGCAGGAGCTGCTTCACGCGATCCACGACCTCGATCACGTTGGCTCCGGGTTGGCGCTGGATATTGAGGATCACCGCGGGAACGTCGTTCATCCACGCCGCGAGCCGCACGTTCTCGGCATCCTCGACGATGTCGGCGACATCTGAAAGCAGGACCGGCGCGCCGTTGCGATACGCGACGACGACCGCGCGGTATTCGGCGGCCGAGCGCAGCTGATCGTTGGCGTCGATGGTGTAGGCGCGGCTCGGGCCGTCGAAGCTGCCCTTCGCCTGGTTGACGTTGGCCGAGGCGATCGCGGTGCGCACGTCCTCCAGGCCCAGGCCGCTCGCCGCGAGCGCGCGCGGATTCACCTGAACGCGCACCGCAGGGCGCTGGCCTCCGGAGAGCGTCACCAGGCCCACGCCGGGAAGTTGCGAGATCTTCTGCGCGAGACGCGTGTCGACGAGGTTCTGCACCTGCGGCAGCGGCATCGTCTTCGAGGTGATGCCCAGAGTGAGGATGGGCGCGTCCGCCGGATTGACCTTGCTGTAGACGGGAGGGGCGGGCAGGTCTGCGGGGAGGAAATTGGAGGCGGCGTTGATCGCCGCCTGCACTTCCTGCTCGGCAACGTCGAGCGTCAGCTCCAGGCTGAACTGCAGGGTGATCACCGAGGCGCCGCCCGAACTGGTCGAGGACATCTGCTTCAGCCCAGGCATCTGGCCGAACTGGCGCTCGAGCGGAGCGGTGATCGAGGAAGTCGCCACATCCGGGCTCGCGCCGGGATAGAAGGTGACGACCTGGATCGTCGGGTAGTCCACCTCGGGCAGGGCCGAGAGCGGCAGCAGCCGGTAGGCGATCGCGCCGGCGAGCAGGATCGCGACCATCAGCAGCGAGGTCGCCACCGGCCGCAGGATGAACAGCCGCGAGGGGTTCATGCGCC
>VBCJ01000239.1 GCA_005884335.1 Betaproteobacteria bacterium
CACGCGGTCGTAGGCCTCGACCGGGAGCCGCTCGCCCGAGCGCAGCCGCTGCATCAAGCTCGGCAGGCTGTCCTGCGGGATGGTGAAGATGGCGGTGACCGGCTGCAGCTGCGTGATGACGACGAGGCCGTTCGCGTCGCCCGCGCGCACGACGTTGCCCGCGTCGACCAAGCGCAGGCCCAGCCTCCCGCTGATCGGCGCGGTGATGCGGGAATAGGTCAGCTGGAGCTTGGCGTTATCGATCTGCCCCTGGTCGAATTTGACCGTG
>VBCJ01000240.1 GCA_005884335.1 Betaproteobacteria bacterium
TCCCGCAGCGCATGGGATTCATCCGCAACACGCTGCGCGGGCGCGATCCCGATTCCAACCGCTTCAAGTGCGATCTGGTATTGGGGGTACCGGTCGGTTTCGAGCTGGCGTCCACCACCAAGCCCTATTATCGCTCGACTTACGCGCTCGTCTATGCGAAGGGCAAGGGTCTCGATAACGTAACCGTTCCCGAGGGCTTGCTCAGGCTCGAGCCGGCAAAGCTGAAATCGCTCAAGCTCGGCGTATTCGGCCAATCGCCGCCGGCCGATTGGCTGCTCAAGCACCGCCTGTTCGACCAGGTCGTTTCCTACCAGCTCCAGTCCGGCGATCCCGAGCGCTATCCGGGCGAGATCATCGAGAAGGACCTCGCGACCGGCGCGATCGATGTCGCGTTCGTATGGGGACCGATCGCCGGGTACTTCGCGAGGAGCGCGACCTCCGCCCCGGTGGTCGTCGTGCCGTTCCAGCCGGACCCGGAGATCCAGTTCGACTTCCGCATCGCGATGGGCGTGCGCTTCGGCGAGCGCGAGTGGAAGGACAGGATGGAGCGGCTGATCGAAGCCAACCGCCCTCGCATTCAGGCGATCCTCGCCGCTTACGGCGTGCCGCAGCTGGATGACGAGGGCCGGATCATGGCCGTTCCGGCCGATCCCTCGCTCACCCGCGGCGCGAAGTCCGGAAAGTAGGCACGTGCCCTGCGCAGACACTGTCGGGAGCAGAAGTGAGACGGAGACTCGGACGCCTGATCGCGCCACTCGCAATCGCGGGGCTTGCGTGCGTCCACGCGACGGCCGGGGAACCGAAGTCGCTCGCGCTCATGGACTTCGAGCTGATCGACGAGATGCGCTCGTTCTCCACCGAGCAGGCGCGCCGGGAGGTCGACCGGCGGCTCGTCCTGATCACGACCGAGCTGGTGAAAGAGCTGGAGGGCCGCGGCATGTACCGCGTGCTCGACCGCGCCCCCGCGGCGCAGCTCATCGAGCGGCTCAAGGCTTCGCACGAGCTGCGCGCCTGCAACGGCTGCGAGATCGATATCGGCAAAGCGCTCGGCGCCGAGCGCATCGCGCTGTGCTGGGTGCAAAAGGTGAGCGACCTGATCCTGAACATCAACGTCGAAGTGCGCAGCGTGGCGACGGGCGAGACCCTCTACGTCAAGTCGGTCGATATCCGCGGCAATACCGACGAGACATGGCTGCGCGGCGTGCGCCGATTGGTCGAAAATATCCAGGAACGCAATCACCATTTGCGTTGAACGCAGTATCCAAAAGGAGAAATCACCATGAGTAGCGTCAAGATACATCCGTCGGTCGACGGCGGACTGAAACCCGCGGCGAAGAATTTCGCCGGCGGGACGCTTTATTGCAACTGCTCGCAGAACAAGGTCGAGATATCGATCAAGGGGCAGTCCGCGCACAATCACGTGTGCGGCTGTACCAAGTGCTGGAAGCCGAAAGGGGCGCTGTTCTCGCAGGTCGCCGTCGTAGGGCGCGACAACTTGAGCGTCAAGGCGAACGGCAACAAGCTCGCGATCGTGGATCCCAAGGCGACGATCCAACGGTATGCCTGCAAGGAGTGCGGCGTCCACATGTATGGCCGGATCGAGAACAAGGGCCATCCGCTGTACGGATTCGATTTCATCCACACCGAGCGCTCGAACGAGCCGGGCTGGTCGCCGCCCGAATTTGCGGCATTCGTTTCGTCGATCATCGAGTCGGGCGCGAGCCCCGACAACATGGGCGCGGTCAGGGCAAGGCTGAAGGAACTGAAGCTCGAGCCTTACGATTGCCTGTCCCCGGCCCTGATGGATTTCATCGCGACTCAAACGGCCAAGGCCTCCGGCGTGCTGCGCGCGTGAAATCGAAGGTGACCTTCGACAAAACTCGCGATGAAAAAGTACTAAGGTCGTAGTCCGCTTGCAGGCGAAGACCCGGAGACACACCGGATCGCCTGCAAGCTTCCTTTGACAGCTTGGCCTCGAGTTGGCTCCCGGAAGGGCCCGGGGGCGAACGCGCCGTTGTATGCTTGCGCGAAGGTACGCAACGCGGAGGCAAGGATGTCGCAGGGCAGCTGGATCGACCAATTTCCCGGCAATTTCATGTGGTCGAACGCGACTCTCGTGTGCAAGGGCATGGCGCCGTACGGCGCGGTCGCGATCGGGGAGATCGACAGGATCTGCGAGCGGCTGGCCGCGCGCGGCATGGGCGACCCCGATGCGTGGTGGCAGGAATGGTGCTCAATGGCGGAGAAGAACGAGAAGCTCGCCGACGCCGCCGCGTTCGACGGCCGCGACTTCACCGCCGGGGAGCACTACCTGCGCGCGGGCAACTACTACTACACCGGCGAGCGCTTCGTGCCTCCCGGCGAGCGCAAGCTCGGCATCTACAAGAAAGCGCTGCGCTGCTACCAGGAGGGGCTGAAGCGGCGGCACAAGAACATCGAATTCGTCGAGGTACCGTACGAAGGCATGACGCTGCCCGCGTATTTCATGAAGGCGCAGAACACCACGGGGCGTGCGACTACTGTGGTGCTCTTCGACGGCATGGACAACTGCAAGGAGATGAGCGTGCTCTTCGCGGGCCTGGAGTTCGCGCGGCGAGGGATTAATACGCTCGCGATCGACGGGCCGGGGCAGGGCGAGGCGCTGCGCCTTCGCAAGATCTACGCGCGCCACGATTACGAAGTGCCGGGCAAGGCGGCCTACGAGTTCGTCGCCAAGCGTGCGGACGTCGATCCGAAGAAAGTCATAATCATGGGCTACAGCTTCGGGGGCTATTACGCACCGCGCATCGCCGCCTTCGAGCGCCGCTACGCCGCCTGCGTGTGCCTGGGCGCGCTGCACTGGGACCTGCACGCCTGGCAATCGAGGATCAATGAGCAGCTGAAGGCCGACCCGAAGAAGAGCGCGCAGTCGAACTTCCAGTTCCAGTGGATCCTCGGTCTGAACGACTCGGACGCCGCGCTCGAGCGTGCGAAGCAGTTCTCGCTCGCCGGTGTGGCGGACAAGATCACATGCCCGGTGCTCGTCATGCACGGGGCGAACGACCGCGTCGTGCCCGTCGAGGCTGCGCACAAGCTCTACGCGGCGCTCACCACGCCGAGGAAGACACTGAAAGTCTTTACGCCCGAGGAGGGCGGCGCCGAGCACTGCCAGGTCGACAACCGGCCGCTGGGGATCAGCACTATTGCGGACTGGATCTCGGCCAACATCTGATCGGGACGATATGAAGCACACACGTCTTTTTCTGGTCTCCCTGATTTTCGGAACCGGTGCCTTTGCGCAGTATCCGGCGAAGCCGATCCGGCTCGTGGTGCCTTTCCCCGCGGGCGAATCGGTGGACGCGACGGCGCGCCTCGTCGGCCAGTCGTGGGCGGCGGCTCTCGGAGCGCAGATCGTGGTGGACAACCGCGGCGGCGCGGGCGGGACGATCGGCAGCGAAGCGGTGGCGAAGGCAGCCCCGGACGGCTACACGCTCCTCTGGGGCAACGTCGGGCCGCTCGCCATCGGCCCCGGTCTCTACAAGAAGCTCGGCTACGACGTCGCCAAGGATTTCGAGCCGGTGTCGCTGGTCGCGACTTTGCCTTTCGTCCTGTTCGCGAGCCCGGTGCTGCCGGCGAACTCGGTGAGCGAGCTCGTCGCCTATGCCAAGGCGCATCCGGGCGAGATCAATTTCGGCTCGACCGGCGTGGGCTCGGGCCTGCATCTCATCGCCGAGCTCTTCAAGAGCGTCGCCGGAATCCAGATCGTGCACGTGCCCTACAAGGGCGTCGCGCAGGCGCTGCCCGAGATCATGTCGGGCAAGGTGCAGATCGCATTCAATACGATTCCGGCCTTCCTGCCGCACGTGAGGGCGGGGCGCCTGAAGGCGCTCGTGATCACCGCCCCGGCGCGCTCGCCGCTCCTGCCCGAGGTGCCGGCGACGCCGGAAGTGGGCTTGGCCGCGCTGCAGGGCGGATCCTGGCACGCGGTGGTCGCCCCCGCCGGCACTCCGCGCGAGATCCTCGCGAAGCTCAACCAGACCCTCGTCGCGACGCTCGCGGCACCGGAGGTGCGCGCGCAGCTCGCGAACCAGGGCGCGCAGCCGGTGGGCGGCTCGCCCGAGGAGCTGCGCAAATTCATGCAGGTCGAAGCCGAGAAATGGGGCCGCGTGATCCAGTCATCCGGCGCCCGCGCGGACTGAGAGTCGCATGGCGCGTGATACAGTAATGCGGCGCGCAAATCGACGCGCGGGGGAAATGGGAGACGACAAACATGAAGAGGCACACTCGTGAAGGCGGACTGCGCACGTCCGTCGCTCCGGCAATCCTCGTCCTCGCAATGGCGGCAATGAGCGCTGCTGTGGCGCAGCAAAAGACCACGGTCGTGCTCGGCACGGCCACGCAAGGCGGCGGCTTCCAGATCTACGGCGCGGCGTATTCGGCCGCGCTCAACGAGGCGGACGCGACGCTCGCGGTCGAGCAGCGCAGCACCAAGGGCAGCACCGAGAACGCGCCGCTCCTCGCCGAAGGCAAGATCGACATCGGCCTGGCGACCGGGGAGGTCACCCACGAGGCGCTCGCCGGCATCGGCCGGCCGCCCGCGAACCTGAAGATCATCAACGCGATGTATCCGAACTCGGGCATGTTCATGGTGCGCGGGGACAGCCCTTATCATCTGGCGAGCGCGGGCGACGGCCCGAAAATGGTGCTCGAAGGCCGCGCCGCCGCGCAATGGGGCGGAGGGGTCGGCTGGCCGGGGTTCACGGCGATCTCCAATGGCCCCTCCGGCGCGCGCTTCATCACCCCCGACGCGGAGGGCATGAAGCGCATCCTCGCGAAGTATCCGTTCATCAAGCCGATCACGCTGCCCGCGGGCAGCTATCGCGGGCAGGATGCGCCGGTGGCGGCGCTCGGCTCCTGGTCGCTGGTGCTCGCGCGGCCGGGGTTGCCCGACGAGACCGCGTACAAGCTCGCGCGCGCTCTGCACAAGGCCGAAGGGGCGCTCGGCGCGAAGCTCGCGCAGGCCAGGGAATCGACTCTCGCCAACACGCTCGCCGCCGCGCCCCGGCAGGACCTGATCCATCCGGGCGTGCTGCGCTATATGCGCGAAGCCGGAATTCTCAAATAGGACGGGAAAATCATGAAGACCATCACCACATTCTCCGCCGCTGCAATTCTCTGCGCGGCGGGGATCGCCTTCGCGCAGGACTACCCGGCGAAGCCGATCCGCGTCATCGTCCCGCTCACTCCGGGCTCGGGCGCGGACATCGCTGGCCGCATCGTCGCGAAGCACCTGGGCGACGCGCTCAGGCAGCCGGTGCTGGTGGAGAACCGCCCCGGCGCGGGCGGCATCATCGGCACGCAGGCGATGCTCAACGCCGACGCCGACGGCTACACGCTGATGGTGCAATCGGCCTCGCACGCCGCGAACCCGGCGATCTACAAGAGCCTGCCTTACGATCCGCTCAAGGACATCGTGGACGTCGCGCTCATCGGCAACACGCCCTACGTGATGATCGCTGCGAAAGGCGGCGCGTACCCGACGCTGCGATCGTTGATCGACGCCGCCCGCGCGAAGCCCGGCGAGATTCCCTTCGCTTCCGCGGGCGTAGGGACCTCCACGCACATGGCGGCGGAATACGTCGCGCAGGTTGCCGGCATAAAAATGCTGCACATCCCCTACAAGGGCTCGCCCGAGGCGATCCAG
>VBCJ01000241.1 GCA_005884335.1 Betaproteobacteria bacterium
CGTCGACGATGGTTGTCAGACGGGCTGGATGGGCCTTGTCGGTAACGTCGTAGATCTCGTGCGCCGTTGAACCGAGCGTTCGCAAGAGGTACCACTTGCCTTTCACCCCGTGCGGCAGGACGCTTCCGCTGCACACGCGCACCATCTGGGCGCCGCCGGCTTCGTCTCCTCCTTCGGCCGGGCCCGGAATGTGAGCGAGGTATCTGGGCTTCGCGGGGTCGGTGACATCCACAATCGAAGTCCCGTTGCCTTCGACGACACCGGTGAGTGGATTGGGCATCTTGCCAGTGTGGTGACCGACGTAGGCGATCTCGCGCCCGTTTTCGTTGATGATGATGGGTTGGTACGCCGAACGCCCTTGCAGATCGCTGTGGCCGGCGAGTTCCGTGTTCCACGCGGATTGCTGATTCGCAGAGTTGGGAGCCGGCTGCTGAATCGCCGGGCTTCCGTTCAAAATCACCGCTGGGATGGTCGATCCATTTGGCGGGTAGCTTTGAGCCGTAGCGGTTGAGCCGGTTCCGAAGGCGACGGCAAGCGCACAGGTGGCAAGCAGTGCTTTCATGTTTTCTCCCTTTTGCGTTCAGTCGAGCAGGAGCAAGCCGCCTTGCTTCACGACGCGCGCCCATTTCTGCACTTCTCCTCTGAAGAAGGCCGTGAACTGCTCCGGCCCACTGCCGATCGGCACGAACCCCTGCTGTGACAGGCGTTCCTTCAGATCGGGCGAATGCACAGCCTTGACCGACGCCGCCGCAAGCTTGTCGACGATTTCCTTCGGCGTTGCGGCCGGTGCAAACAGGCCGAACCAGCCGCTGAACTCGTAGCCCAGAACGCCGGCTTCGGCGACGGTCGGCAGGTCGGCCGCGAGCGGCGAGCGCTGCGCGGTACTGACCGCCAGCGCACGGAGCTTCCCTGATTTCATCTGAGGCAGGGCCGAGGTCTGGAACATGAACATCAGGTTGATCTGCCCTGAGAGCAGGTCCGGCAGCGCGAGCGCGTCCGCCTTGTACGGCGCGTGGAGCATGTCGACGCCGGTGAGCACCTTGAACAGCTCGGCCGCGAGATGGCTGGAGGTACCGATGCCCGACGAGGAGTACGTCAGCTTGCCGGGATTGCGGCTCGCGTACGCGACCAGCTCCTTGATCGACTTGACCGGCAACGACGGGTGAACGACAACTATCATCGGCACTTCGCAGCAACCGCTGACGGGGACCAGATCCTTCAGCGGGTCAAAGGGCACCTTGCGCTGCAGCGCCGGGTTGCTCGCGAGGCTGGTTGCGGCCATGACCACCGTGTAGCCGTCCGGCGCGGCCCGCACCGTCGCTTCTGCACCGATGTTCCCGCCAGCGCCAGGGCGATTGTCGACGATGATCTGCTGGCCTAGGATCTCGGCGAGCTTCGCGGCAACCGCGCGGCCGATGTTGTCGCCCGTGCCGCCGGGCGAATAGGGCACGACCATGCGGATGACTTTGGCGGGATACGGCTCCGCCGCCTCGGCGAATCCGCTTACCACGATGAGGGCGGCCGCGATCGCTGCAAATTTGGATTTGCGATTCATGTCGGGACCCTTCCAAGCGCGCTGCCGAAGCGCTGTTTCATCACTTCCTCGAGAGACATGCTTGCGGGAGCAACGCTGCCTCCGGAGCGCAGCGAGTAGCTCTTGTACCGCTGTGCCGCTTCGGGCTCCTTGCCTTCGCGCAACGCTTTCGCTCCTTCCAGCATCATGCGGCGAAAGCGCACGATCGGCACGTCCGTAGGGGTCAGATGCTCGCGCGTGCGGTCGGCGATGACGCCCTGGCTGTCCTGGGCCAGCGCGTCCTGCTCCGCGACCCCGCGCACGCCCGTGAACGTCCGGTGCTTCTGGTCGTCGCGGTCGATCAGGAAGTCGTTCGAGCGATTGCGCAGGGGCACGAAGCCCGGTCCGAGCTCGGCCATCTGGCCGTATCCGCCTTTCTCGAACTTGGCGCGCTCCTCGTCGGAAAGCGGCCTTTCCGGGTGCCATGCATAGACGTAGATCCAGCAGGCTTCGTCGGTGATCGGCACCCAGGTGTAGCCGAAGTAAGTTTCACCGGGCATGGCCGAGGGCGTGACCGAGTGCGCCGGCAGCATGAACTGGGTGATGCGCCAGTACAGGTCCTCTCCGTCCGCCCGGCGCGAGCCGCCGACCACGAAGCCGACCTCGTGCTCGAGGATCGAGAACTGCGGCATCGGGTCGTTGCGCAGCCAGCGTAGCCGCCGCTCGTCCGCCGCCGCGTTCGGGTTCTCGTTGGAGGCGACGCGCGGCGCCGGCATGTGCAGGAAGGAAAAATGCGCCGTGTCGAGCGCGCCTTCCATGGAATGCGCCCAATTGCACTGCTGCAGTCTCTTCGTCACGTAGCGGTGCGACGGCGGTAGCATGCCGAACTCCAGTTGCGGGACGCTTTCGGGCGCGCGCTCGCGCGGTCCGAGATACGCCCACACGATCTCGCCGAACTCGCGGGTGGGGTAGGCCTTGATGGAGATCGTCTCGTAATAGCGGGATCCGGGCGGCACGTTAGGCAGGTCGACGCACTTGCCGTTCACGTCGTACTTCCAGCCGTGATAGATGCAGCGGATACCGCAGTCTTCGTTGCGGCCGAAGAACAGGTTGGCGCCGCGGTGCGCGCAGTGCGGCTCGATCAATCCGACCCTGCCTTTCGTGTCGCGAAAGGCGACCAGATCTTCGCCCATCACTTTGACGCGGATCGGCGGGCTGTCGGGCTCGGCAATTTCACGCGAGAGCGCAATCGGCTGCCAGAAGCGCCGGAAATACTCGCCCATCGCGGTGCCGGCATCCGTGCGGGTGAGCAGCTCGTTGTCGGAAGACGTTAGCATGATGGAGTCATCCCTTGGCGATCACTTCAGGCTAGCAACCGATCCACCGGTTCCGGAGGCGCGACGAGTCGCTAATCCGATATTTTGACCCTTATTCCACCTTGATATTGCCGTCGGTAATGACTTTATGCCAGCGAGCAAAATCCTCGCGGATGTACACTCCAAATTGCTCGGGGCGACCGCCCACCGGCTCAACTCCTAACGAGGCAAAGCGCTCGCGAACCAAGGGCGACTCCAATACGCGAATTGAGGCAGCATGGAGTTGCTGGATGATCTCCCGCGGCGTGCCGCTCGGTGCCACCAAGCCGGTGACGTTCAGGACCTCGTACCCGGGCACGCTCGCCTCGATGAAAGTCGGGACATCTGGAAGAGCCGTCCAGCGCCGGGCTGAAGATACGGCGAGCGCCCGGACTTTTCCCGATTTGATATTTCCGATTTCTGTGGTGATCTGATCGAAATACAATTGCACCTGCCCACCAATAAGGTCCGCCACTGCTTGGCCGCTGCCCTTATAGGGAACGTGAACGAACTTGGTTCCCGTCGATGACTGAAAAAGCTCGCCGGCGAGATGGTTGGAACTGCCGGAACCGGCAGACGCCATGGTTATTGTCCCTGGACGAGATTTTGCGAGGCTGACCAATTCGCCGACCGTGCGCACCGGCACGGACGGGTGTGCGACGAGTACAAACGGCACCTGCTGCAGAATCACGATTGGTGAAAAGTCCTTGACCGGATCATAAACATCTTTATATAGGGCGGGTGCGACACCAAGCGTGCTTGTCGAGCCCATAAGCAACGTATAGCCGTCTGGGAAAGCCTTTGCCACTTGGTTTGCGGCGATCGTACCTCCGGCGCCAGGCCTGTTTTCTACAATTACAGGTTGCCCAAGTATTTCTTGAAGGCCAGGCGCCACTGCGCGCGCTGTAATATCGACGTTGCCACCGGGAACAAATGGAACGAGCAAGCGAATTGGCTTTGACGGCCAGGATTGTGCGTGAAGGGTTGAAAAGGTGAAAGCACTGAAGATGGCGATGGTGCCGAAAACGCGGCGCATAGACCTCTCCTTGGTGACCAGCAAAGCGACTCAATCGGCTTTGATTCCCGCTTCTGTCACAACTTTAGCGTACCGCGCCGCTTCGGACTGCAAGAGCGCACCGAACTGCTCCGGCGTGCCCGGGGCAGGGGACATTCCGTAAGTCTTGAGTTTTTCCTGTATCTGCGCGCTGCGCAGCGCGCTCACCAGCTCCGCGTTCAGCCGCGAGATCGCGGACGGCGGAGTCGCGCTCGGCACGACCAGCCCGCTCCAGTTCGTCGATTCGACCTCGGGATATCCGGCTTCGCGCATGGTCGGAACATCGGGCAACACCTCGGTGCGCTCGGGCGTCGTGACGGCGAGCGGGCGGATCTTGCCGCTCTTTGCGAACGGCGCGACCGCGGACGCGTTGACGGACACCATGGGGATGTGGCCTCCCGCAGCGGCCGTGAGCGCCGGCGCCTCGCCCTGGAAGGGCGCGTGCACGATGTTGATGTTCGCGGCAAGCCTGAACATCTCGCCGATGACATGATGAGTCGTGCCGGCGCCGGGCGTTCCGTAGGCGATTTCGCCGGGCTTCGCGCGCGCGAGCGCGACCAACTCCTGGATGGACTTCGCCGGCACCGAAACTCGGGAAGACCACCAGCAGCGTGTGGCCGTCGCCGGGAGCGCGTGCGGCGAGCTCATACCCGATCACCGCCCCGGCGCCCGGGCGATTCTCCGCGATCACCGGCTGCCCCAGGCCTTTCGCCATGCGCTCCCCGAGGAGCCGGCTCGTGATATCGGCCGCGCCGCCCGGCGGGAAGGGCACGATGATGCGCAGGGGCTTCGAGGGGAACGACTGCGCATGAACGGTGCTCGCGAATCCTGCGAGGAAAATTAGCAATGCTGCGGCGATGCGCGGGTTCATCGAGAGGTCCTTTGTTGGGGCGGTGCTTTCTTAGTAACCTTGGAGCTCATCGGCGCGCGCTTGCGCGCGTCCGCGCATGGAGCGAATCGTTAGACGCTTCATGGCCTAAGGAATCTCATAGCGCCTTGCTGGTCGGCGGCCGAGCTAAGATAGGGTAGACCAGACCTCTTGATGTACACAGTCCCGAGGACAAACAACTCCGCACCTTGCTCATATGAGACGACGCCCAGGTCTGCTTGGGGCTCCCAACGTTCGAGGCGCATCACGTCCGAGAAGCCGGTCTGCTGGTAGAGCGCCTTGTAAGCTACGGCCGGAAGCGAGCTCGGCTCCCAGGCTAGCTTGTGGGTGTCGATGACGATATGGCTCCGTTCCCGACCCGGAAATTGCCTTAGCTTGACGAACAGGACGCAACCCGGTTCCGAAAAAGGTGCATGGCGAAAGCCTTCCGGATTTAGGAGAAACGTGCCGGCGGGCCAGTCCCCATGTTCGTCGGAGAACACGCCCTCGAGCACGAGAATCTCCGCTCCCTGGGGATGATCGTGCGCCGGAAACCTCGAGCGTGGCCCGTAGCGCACGACAGAGGTAACTTGGCCCGACTCCGGAGGACCCACCAGGTGGACCCGCTTACGCCAGACCGACCTGCTCGGACTCGGCGCCCACTCCATCCGAGTCGTGTCGGCCACGGCCCGGACGGAGAGATTCCCGTTGATTGCCTCACACATGGCCGCGTTGCTTGAGTTTCTCGCGGTAGAGCTTCGAGCGCCGGACGTAGATGTCGGCGTTCTTCAGCAGTTCTTGTTTTTCCTCCGGCTTCAGTTCGCGGATGACTTTGGCCGGCGAGCCGAAGACGAGGACGCCGTCGGGATACGTTTTACCTTCGGGGATGAGAGCGCCCGCGCCGATGATGCAGCGGCTGCCGATGACGGCGTGGTTCATGATGATCGCGCCGATGCCGACGAGCGTGCCGTCGCCGATGGTGCAGCCGTGCAGCATGGCCTGGTGGCCGACGGAGACGTTCTTCCCGAGCGTGAGGGGAATGCCCGGATCGGCGTGCAGGACCGCGGCGTCCTGGATGTTGGTGCGCTCGCCGATGGTGATGATGTCGCTGTCGCCGCGGACGACGGAGTTGAACCAGACGCTCGCCTGGTTGTGCAGGATCACGGTGCCGATGACGGTGGCGTTCTCCGCGATGAACCACTCCTCGCCGTGGAATACGACTTTGCGCTCGCCGAGGGAAAAGATCGCCATGATCGCGCCGGGATCATAGCAGAACGTTGGCGGTGGTCACGGCGCGCCGCCTGTTATCATCACGCGCTTTCACGATCGAGTGCCGAATGAAGACCAGCGAATCCCTGTTCGTGCCGGTGCGCGGGCTGCGTTATCACTGCCGCTGCTGGGGCGACGAGCGCGCGACTAAGCTGTTCATGCTCCACGGCTGGATGGACGTGTCGGCCTCGTTCCAGTTCCTGGTAGACGCGCTGCGCCGCGACTGGCGAGTGATCGCGCCGGACTGGCGCGGATTCGGGCTCAGCGAATGGGCGAGGAGCGACAGCTACTGGTTCCCGGATTATTTCGCCGATCTCGACCGCTTGCTCGATCATTTCCAGCCGGATGCGCCGGCGACGCTCGTCGGCCACAGCATGGGCGGCAACGTCGCCGCGATGTACGCCGGCATCCGGCCGGAGCGCGTTGCGCGCTTGATCGATCTGGAAGGGTTCGGACTCACCGGGACGCGAGCGGAGAAAGCGCCAGAGCGTTACGCGCGATGGCTGGCCGAGCTCGCAGGCGAAAAGCCCGGGTTTCGCGACTACGAAAACTTCGACGCGCTCGCCGAGCGCCTGCGCAGCAACAATTCCCGTCTGAGCGGCGAAAAGGCGCTGTATCTCGCGCAGCACTGGGGCAGGCCGAAGCCCGACGGCCGCGTCGAGCTCGCGAGCGATCCCGCGCACAAGCTCGGATGCTGAAGCTGTCGAGCGCCGATCTCGCCGCGCGCAAGGCGTGTTTCCTGCAATTGACCGAACGCGTGATCCTCGGCGCCGGCCACATGGTCCATCACGATCAACCCGAGCGGCTCGCTGCGGTGATCGAAGAGTTTCTCGGGTAAGATGCCTCATTGAATATCGATCTGCATTGTCACTCCACCGCTTCCGACGGTCTGCTCAAGCCCGAGGAGCTCGTCGCGCGGGCCGCGGCGAACGGGGTGGGGATGCTCGCGCTGACCGATCACGACGGCGTGTCGGGGCTTGCCGAGGCGCGCGCCAGGGCCCAATCGGAAGGCGTTCGCTTCGTCGATGGCGTCGAGATTTCGGTGACCTGGGAAGGGACCACGGTTCACATCGTCGGGCTGCAGATCGACCCGGAAGACCCGGTCTTGCGGTCCGGGCTCGAATCGATCCGGGAAGGCCGGGCAAGGCGGGCGGAGAAAATGGGCGATGCGCTCGAAGCCGCCGGTATCCCCGGCAGCCTCGCGGGGGCGAAGACTTACGCCGACAACCCGAGCCTCATCAGCCGCTCGCACTTCGCGCGTCACCTGGTGAAGACGGGCCGGGCGCCGGACGTAAAGAACGTGTTCCAGCGCTACCTCGTGAAAGGCAAACCGGGCTTCGTCCCGCACCAATGGGCCTCTCTAGCGGATGCCGTGAGCTGGATCCGCGCAAGCGGCGGAATCGCCGTCGTCGCGCACCCGGGCCGCTACGACTTTTCCAAGCCCGAGTTGCACGCGTTTCTCGCGCAGTTCAAGGACTGCGGGGGCTCCGGAATCGAGGTCGTGACCGGAAGCCACTCGCCGGAGCAATATCTCGAATTCGCCCGCATTGCGCGCGAATTCGGCTTCACCGCCTCGCGCGGCTCCGACTATCACGGCAAGGGGGAGAGCAGGGCCGATCTCGGCGCGCTGCCGCAGCTGCCCGGCGATCTGAAACCCGTCTGGCATGACTGGTAGGACGCGCGGGCTTCGCCGTGCCGGTCATCTTCGCGATCACTTTGCACGAAGCCGCTCACGGCTATGTCGCCCGCTACTTCGGCGACACGACGGCTTTCATGCTCGGGCGAATCAGCCTCAATCCGGCACGTCACATCGATCTGGTCGGCACCATTTTTCTGCCGGTGGTCATGCTGTTCGTATCCGGTGGAAGAATCATGTTCGGATGGGCGAAGCCTGTGCCCGTCAATTTTCAGGCCCTGCGACGTCCCAAGCGAGACATGCTTTGGGTGGCTCTTGCCGGCCCAGCGGCAAATCTGGCGATGGCTTTCGGGTGGGCTGCCGCTTTCAAGGTGGGAGCGCTGTCAGGGCTCAGACAAAGCGATTTTCTGCTTCAGGTGCCCATTGCGGGTATTGAAGTGAATCTCGTTTTCATGGCGCTGAATCTGTTGCCAATTCTTCCTCTCGATGGGGGTCGGGTCGTCTTTTCCCTGCTTCCCGATCCTCTCGCGTTGAGTTTTTCAAGACTCGAACCATTTGGATTGCCGATTCTCCTTGGACTCGTTGTGATCAGCTCATTCGGATACAACATTCTCGGCATGTTTCTCGATCCGATAATGTCCGTATCAAAATCGGTCATCACGACGGTCTTTCAACTGGTTCCAATCTAAATGTACGAAGAACGCGTGGTCTCGGGCATGCGCCCCACGGGTGCGATGCACCTGGGGCATTTCCACGGCGCACTGAAGAACTGGGTGAAGCTGCAGAGCGAGTATCCTTGCCTCTACTTCGTCGCCGACTGGCACGCGCTCACCACGCACTATGAAACGCCCGAGGTGATCGAAGAGAGCGTCTGGGACATGGTGATCGACTGGCTGGCGGCCGGCATCGACCCGGCGCAGGCGACGCTGTTCATCCAGTCGCGCATTCCGGAGCACGCCGAGCTGCACACGCTGCTTTCGATGATCACGCCGCTCAGCTGGCTCGAGCGGGTACCGAGCTACAAGGACCAGCAGGAAAAGCTCATCGACCGGGACCTTTCCACCTACGGCTTTCTCGGCTACCCGCTCTTGCAGGCGGCGGACGTGCTCGTGTACCGCGCAAAGTACGTTCCGGTCGGCGAAGACCAGGTCCCGCACGTCGAGATGATGCGCGAGGTCGCACGACGCTTCAACCATGTCTACGGCCGCGAGCCCGGATTCGAGGAAAAGGCCAAGGCCGCCGCGAAGAAATTGGGCAGCCGCAAGGCGAAGGTGGTGATGGAGCTGCGCACCCGGTACCAGGAACAGGGCGACGCCGAAGCGCTGGCAGCGGCGCGCGCGCTGCTCGACAAGCAGGGAAACCTGTCGGTCGCCGACCAGGAGCGCCTGTTCGGGTTTCTCGAAGGGGGAGGCCGGATGATCCTGGTCGAGCCTGAAGCCTTGTTGACCGAAGCGTCCAAGCTTCCCGGGGTGGACGGGCAGAAGATGTCGAAATCCTACGACAACACGATTTCACTCCGCGAGGACGCGGAATCGCTCAAGAAAAAGATCCGCACCATGCCGACCGACCCGGCCAGAGTGAAGCGCAGCGATCCGGGCGATCCCGACAAGTGCCCGGTCTGGCAGTTCCACCTGGTCTACAGCGATGAAAAGACACGGCAGTGGGCGAACCAGGGCTGCCGCACCGCCGGGATCGGCTGCCTCGAATGCAAGCAGCCGGTGATCGATGCGGTGCTCGCGGAGCAAGGCCCCATGCGGGAGCGCGCCCAGAAGTATCTCGACGATCCGACCCTGGTTCGCAACATCGTCGCCGACGGGTGCGAAAAGGCGCGCAAGCTCGCGCGGGAGACCATGCGCGAGGTGCGCGGAGCGATGGGGCTCGCCTACACGTGAGCGAGCCGGTGCAGCGCACCCTCCCGGCACCGGTGCCGCCAGCTCCCTTGACGGGTGCGCACGTAGCCGGCGCGCCGGGTGCGCTCGTAGCAAAAGTGCGCGGCGAACCGTTTACCGAGCTGCCGCAGGACCTGTATATCCCGCCCGACGCGCTCGAGGTCTTCTTCGATACCTTCGAGGGGCCGCTCGATCTGCTGCTCTACCTCATCCGCAGGGCGAACCTCGACATCCTCGACATCCCCATGGCGCGGCTCACCGAGCAGTACATGGAGTACGTCGAGGTGATGCGCACGAAGAATCTCGAACTGGCCGCCGAGTACCTGGTCATGGCGGCGATGCTGATGGAAATCAAATCGCGCATGCTCCTGCCGCGCCCGGCGATTCCGGGCGCGGAAGGCGAAGACCCGCGCGCCGAACTGGTGCGGCGCCTGCTCGAGTACGAGAAGATGAAGCTGGCCGGGCAGAGGCTCGACGCGCTGCCGCAGCTCGGGCGGGACTTTTTCCCGGTGGAAATCTGGATCGAACAGACTCTCGCGCAGCGCCTGCCGCAGGTGAACGTCGTGGACCTTCAGGAAGCGTGGCGCGCCCTCCTCGTGCGTGCGAAAATGATGCAGCACCACCGTGTCACCCGCGAGGAACTTTCGGTGCGCGAGCACATGAGCCTCATCCTGCGCCGGCTGCGGGGCGGCGGCTTCGCCGAGTTCGGCGAGCTGTTCGAACCGGGGCGCGGCGTGCCGGTGCTCATCGTCAATTACCTCGCGGTGCTCGAGCTCGTCAGAGA
>VBCJ01000007.1 GCA_005884335.1 Betaproteobacteria bacterium
CCGAAACGGATGAAGCCGAACCTTTGACCTCGCGCCAGGCTGTCCCCCTCGTCGACGTAGCACAGAATGCGTCTCGCGATCAGGCCCGCGATTTGCACACAGGTCACGTCCGCACCCCGGGTCGTACGCAGCCACAGTGCGTTGCGCTCGTTCTCCAAGGAGGCTTTGTCGAAAGCGGCGTTGATGAAACGCCCGGGATGGTACCAGCGTTTTTGCACATGGCCGTCCACCGGTGAGCGATTGGAGTGCACGTTGAAGACATTCATGAAAACGCTTACCTTGATGGCGTTGCGCTCGAGATAGGGGTCGCGGGCCCGTTCCACCGCGACGATTCGTCCGTCGGCGGGTGAGACCACGGTGTGCGCGTCGCCGGGCGCCTGCCGCGGCGGATCGCGAAAAAACTGCAGCACGAAAAGCACGGCAAGCCAGATCGGAGCCGACCACCAGCCGATCAGCCAGCCCGATGCGACCGCCACGACGACCGTCGCGGCAAGGAGAGGCCAGCCTTCGCGTGCAATGATCGGATGCGGATAGCTCGCGCTCATTGCGGGCATGGCCCTTTATGCCGATCTCCGTCGCGCCCTAGTTCCGCGATTGATCGACCAATTTGTTCTTCTTGATCCAGGGCATCATCGCCCTGAGCTTTTCGCCGACGATTTCGATCGGATGCTCGGCGGTCATGCGGCGCCGCGAAAGCAGCGTCGGCGCACCGGCACGATTTTCCAGGATGAAATCCTTCGCGTATTCGCCCGACTGGATGCGAGCGAGCGCCGAGCGCATCGCTTTCTTGGTATCTTCGGTGATGATCTTCGGTCCCGTCGCGTATTCCCCGTACTCGGCGTTGTTCGAGATCGAGTAGTTCATGGTACCGATGCCGCCCTCGTACATCAGGTCGACGATGAGCTTCAACTCGTGAAGACACTCGAAGTACGCCATTTCCGGCGCGTAGCCGGCTTCGGTGAGCACCTCGTATCCCGCCTTGACGAGCTCCACGCAGCCGCCGCAAAGCACCGTTTGCTCGCCGAACAGGTCGGTTTCCGTCTCTTCCTTGAACGTGGTTTCGATCACCCCGGCTCGAGCTCCGCCGATCGCGGCCGCGTAGGACAGGGCGAGGTCGCGCGCCTTTCCGCTCTGGTCGCGATGCACCGCAATCAGCATCGGCGTGCCGCCGCCCTGAGCGTAGGTCGAGCGCACGGTGTGACCGGGAGCCTTCGGCGCGATCATCACCACGTCGAGATCATCGCGCGGCATGACCTGCCCGTAGTGGATGTTGAACCCATGGGCGAATCCGAGCGTCGCGCCCTTTCGGATATTGGGCTCGACTTCGGATTTGTACACTGCGGCGATGTGTTCGTCCGGCATTAGCATCATCACGAAGTCGGTCCCTTTGACCGCCTCCGAGACCTCCTCGACGTTCATGCCGGCTTTTTTTGCCTTGTCCCAGGAGGCGCCGCCCTTTCGCAAGCCGACCGTGACTTTCACTCCCGAGTCGTGCAGGTTCAGGGCGTGGGCGTGTCCTTGCGACCCGTAACCCACGATCGCGACCTTCTTGCCCTTGACGAGCGACAGGTCCGCGTCCTTGTCGTAATAGACTTTCATGCTGTTTCCTTTTGGTTCTGCGGCGAGCGGGTTCAGACCTTCAAGACCCTCTCGCCGCGCCCGATGCCCGAGGCACCGGTTCGCACCGTCTCCAGGATGGCGCTGTGCTCGAGCGCTTGAATGAAAGCGTCGAGTTTGGCTCCGGTGCCCGTGAGCTCGATGGTATAGGTGTTCTCGGTGACGTCGATAATGCGACCCCGGAAGATATCGGACATGCGCTTCATCTCCTCGCGCTCCTTTCCCATCGCCCGGACCTTGATCAGCATGAGCTCGCGCTCGATGTGGGCCGCTTCCGACAGATCGACTACCTTGACCACCTCGACCAGCTTGTTCAACTGCTTCGTAATCTGCTCGACCACGTCGTCCGAGCCGGTGGTGACGATGGTCATGCGCGAAAGCGACTCATCTTCGGTCGGCGCCACGGTGAGCGTTTCGATGTTATAACCGCGCGCCGAGAACAGACCCGCGACTCTCGAAAGAGCCCCCGGCTCGTTTTCGAGCATGATGGAAATGATGTGTCGCATTGTTCCCTCGCTAAAGGCCCGGCCCTCGGCGCGTTCCGCGCCCTTGTGACGCGGCGCTCGTGGCGCCGCCGGACCAAGCTCCCTTCAGCCAACGTTGATCGAACCCGATTTGTGTGTCGGGCTTACAGCTCCTCGGCAAGGATCATCTCGGTCAGACCCTTTCCACCCTGGACCATCGGATAGACGTTCTCGGTCTGGTCGGTGACGAAGTCGAGGAACACCAAGTCGTTTTTACGCTTGAATGCTTCCTTGAGCGCCGGCTCGACGTCACCGGGCTCCTCCACCTTGATGCCGGCGTGGCCGTAGCTCTCGGCGAGCTTGACGAAGTCGGGCAGCGCGTCCATGTACGACTCGGAGTAGCGGTTACCGTGGAAGAACTGCTGCCACTGGCGCACCATGCCCATATACTTGTTGTTGAGGTTCACGATCTTGATCGGGAGCCGGTATTGCTTGCAGGTCGAGAGCTCCTGGATGCACATCTGAATGCTCGCCTCGCCGGTGACGCAGGCGACCGTCGCGCCCGGGTTAGCGAACTGCACACCCATGGCCGCAGGCAGGCCGAAGCCCATGGTGCCCAAGCCCCCGGAGTTGATCCAGCGGCGCGGCTTGTCGAATTTGTAGAACTGCGCCGCCCACATCTGGTGCTGACCGACGTCGGAAGTCACAAAGGCATCGCCTTTGGTGATTTCGTAGAGCCTCTCGAGCACGAACTGCGGCTTGATGATCTTGCTTTTCTTGTCGTATTTCAGGCAGTCCTTGGATTTCCACAGCCCGATCTGGGACCACCAGGTGCTGAGCGCCTTCTGGTCCGGTTTGTAGCCGGAGGCCTCGAGCTGCCGGGTCAGTTCCTCGAGCACGTCGGACACGTTGCCGACGATCGGGACGTCGACCTTCACGCGCTTTGAGATCGAGGACGGATCGATGTCAATGTGAATGATCTTGCGCTGCACTTGGCCGAAATGCGCCGGATTGCCGATGACGCGATCATCGAAGCGCGCCCCGACGGCGAGTAGAACGTCGCAGTTCTGCATCGCCATGTTGGCTTCGTAGGTGCCGTGCATCCCGAGCATGCCAAGGAACTGCGGGTCGGTTGCGGGATAGCCTCCCAGGCCCATGAGCGTGTTGGTGCAAGGGAAACCGAGCAGTTTGACGAGCTTGGTGAGCTGCTTCGACGCATCGGAAAGGATCACCCCGCCCCCGGTGTAGATCATCGGGCGCTTCGCCTCGGCGACCAATTGCACGGCCTTCCTGATCTGACCCGGATGCCCCTTCACCACCGGGTTGTAGGAACGCATCGCCACGGTCTCCGGGTACTCGAATGGGCATCTGGCCGACGTGACGTCCTTGGGAATGTCGACGAGCACAGGGCCGGGCCGTCCGGTCCTCGCGAGATAGAACGCTTTTTTGATCGTGACCGCGAGATCCTTGACGTCTTTCACGAGGAAGTTGTGCTTCACGCAGGGCCGCGTGATGCCCACCGTGTCGCACTCCTGGAATGCGTCCAGGCCAATGGCGTGCGTAGGCACCTGCCCCGTGATGATCACCATCGGGATCGAATCCATGTACGCAGTGGCGATCCCGGTCACCGCGTTGGTGACATTGAACAGCTCGTCGTAAATGAAAAGGACCGCCCCGCCGGGATAGCCGAAGACGTACTCGACTCCCTCCGCCTGGAGGCACTTCACGACAATCTCTGCGCCGGTCAATTCCATGCCCGCGTCCGTCCGTACACTGACTTCGACGAAAGCTTTAGAGCCTAATTGCTGACGTCTGATTGGTCAAGTTTTCCCCTGTTTCATTCTGCGCCTGAACCCGGCTTTTGATACCATCGGACCGCACCGGCCGAGGTCATTTCGGCCGACAAAAAAGGACGCTCTTCTGGCCTCCCGAAACGAACTATCCGAGTTCCTCGCGAGCGTAGAGCGACGCGCGTACAAGCAGGCGCTGTTCGCGGTCCGGGAGGCCGAGAACGCCCTCGACATAGTGCAGGACTCCATGCTCAAGCTTGCGGATAAGTACGGGGCCAAGCCAGCGGCGGAGCTGCCGATGCTTTTCCAGCGGATCCTGCAGAACACAATTCGCGACTTCTACCGCAGGCAAAAGGTGCGGTCTCGCTGGGTGACGCTGTTTACAGCCCTCTCACCGGGGCGGGAAGACGACGATACGGACCCGCTTGAAACCTTGGAGAGCGCGGATACTTCCGGGCCCTTGGAAGGTCCGGCGGATCGCCTGGAACAATCTCAAGTTGTTGAAGTAATTGAGAAAGAACTACAGCGGCTGCCGCAGCGTCAACGGCAGGCGTTTTTGCTGCGTTATTGGGAAGAGTTGGACGTCGCCGAGACCGCAGCCGTCATGGGTTGCTCTCAAGGCAGCGTCAAAACCCATTGCTCGCGCGCAGCACACGCTTTGGCGGCGGCCTTAAGGGCAAAGGGGATCGAGTTATGAACGAACAGCAGATCGCTTACCGAATCAAGCAGCTTCTCAACCGAGGGCTCGATCTGGACGCCGGCAAGCTCGCCCGCCTGAAAGCGGCGCGTGAGGCTGCTTTGGTGCGCCAGCGCGGCGAGTCCCGCGTTCCGGTATGGGCCTGGGCCGACAATGTGATCGGCAAATCAGGCGGTCCTTCCGCGCTCTTTCCGCGCTTGCTGCTGCCGATGGCCGTGCTGATTCTCGGCTTGATCGCGATCAACCAGTGGCGGGATACCCAGGTCGCCGCCGAAATCGAGGAAATCGACGCTGCTGTGCTGACCGGCGACTTGCCACTGGATGCCTACGCAGAAAAAACCCCCGACGTGGGGCGAGTTGACCCAAGAGCAGCAGCAGATCCTCGCGCCGCTCGCGGTCGACTGGGACAATCTCGAGCCAGAGCGCAAGCGCAAGTGGATCGGTATCGCCAAGCGTTATCCGAAGATGAAACCCGACGAGCAGGTGCGCGTGCAGCGACGCATGCAGGCTTGGGCAAAGCTCACACCCAAGGAACGCCAAGCCGCGCGCGAGCGCTACAAGAAGATGGAAAAACTGCCGCCGGAAAAAAAACAGGGGCTGAAACAGCAATGGGAGGAGTACAACCGCCTGCCCGAGCAGGAGCGGCGTAAGTTGGGCAGTACACCGCGCAAACCCGCTGCGCCCACCCGCCCCGCCAAGTCTCCTGCCGAGCCCACGCCGCCGCCAGCCGCGCCCCCCGCCCTATCTGAAGAGCGCGTAAGTCCGGTCGCGCCGACACCGCCCGCAAACCGGTAGACCAGTATCGATGGATGCGGGCGCCCTTTCCCCGCCCGGTCCGACGGTGCCCGGCATCGGCCGGCGGGTACTGTCGATGCTGTACGAGTCACTGATCGTGTTCGCAGTCGCTTTTTTCGCCGGTCTCGCGTTCTACGGCGCGACCCACGGGCGGCTCTCCGGGAACACGCGTCTCGCATTCCAGCTGTACTTGTTCCTGGTCCTGGGAGCCTACTTCATAGTCTGCTGGACTCGCGGAGGTCGAACCCTGCCGATGCAGACCTGGAAGATGCGGGTGGTCCGCCCCGATAATCTGCCCATCGGAGTCGGGCGAGCAGCGCTGCGCTATGTTCTCGCCTGGCCTTCACTGCTGTTGTTCGGCGTCGGAGTTTTTTGGGCGTTCTTCGATCGCGACCGGCAGTTTCTGCATGACCGTCTGGCCGGCACCCGCATCGTCGCCACGGGCGATACAGGAGCCGGGCATCGGTAACGCGACGGCCGGACCCTGCCGGCCTACCTTCTCTCCACCCACCACATCATCAGTGTAGCGGCGCCCAGAAAGACCGCGCTCGGCAGCGCGGCGCTAACGAAGGGTTGCCAATTTTGGAGCAAACCCAGATGTGAAAATAGGCTGTTCATCATGTGAAAGAAGATCCCCAGCATGATGCCGGAGAACACTTTCACCCCGACGCCGCCGGCCCGGACGTGGACATAGGCGAAGGGCAGGGCGAGCGCCATCATGACAAGGGAGGCAAACGGATAAACGAGCTTTCTCCACATGGCGATTTCATAACGTTCTGTCTTTTGGCGGTTCTCGGACAAATGGCGGGTATACTGGTACAGGTTCCATGCCGACATCCGATCCGGGACGACGAACAGTACGGCGAGAATGTCCGGTGTAAGAACGGAGTTCCAGTCCATTTCCGCGAGGCGCCGCACGTTGCTTCCGCTGGACGTGAAGCCGGTATGCACGATCTCGCGCAATCGCCACATATTCTTGCCGAGGTACCGCCCCTGTTTCGCGAAACTGATCGACTGGAGCCGGTATTGGTCGTCGAACTCGAATACCCTGATATCCGACAAACTTGTATCGGGCAGGACTTCTCGAACATTGACGAATCGCCGGTCGTCCTTCACCCACAGACCCGTGTGAAACTCGTCGGCCACAATTGCGCTGGTCAATGAGAGCTTGAGCTGCTTTGCCGCGCGCTCCGAGACCGGAGCGATCAGCTCGCCGAAGACGAGCGTAGCGACTGAAAACACGATGCCTATGCGAAATAGGGTGCTTGCCGCGCGCCAAGGCGCAAGTCCCGAGCCGCGCATCACCGTATATTCGGAATTGGCGGCGAGATGCGAAAGAGCATAAAGCGTTCCGATCAACACTACCACGGGGAACAGTTCATACACGTGGCTCGGCACCGTCAGGGCGACGAAGGCGAGCGCATGCTGCAACCGGTATCCGCCCCTGCCAAGATCGGTGAGTTCATTGATGAGGTCGAAAAAAGAAAATAGGCTGAGAAATGCGGCGAAAACAAACAGCGTCGCGCCGTAAATCTCCCTCGCCATGTAGGTGCGTAAGGTATCCACTTCAGCGCCTTCCGAACAGAGGACCCACCCGAAGCCTCCTGTAAAACAGCAACGCGAGGACGCCAAGCATTCCGGCGTGCACCACCCACCACCCGGTATTGAAAGCCAACCGGCCCTGGGAAACCCAGGCTTGGACAATGCTCAGCAGGTTCGCGTAGACCATGTAGGTGAACAGTGCGAACAGCAGATTCACCGAGCGGCTCGCCCTGGGATTGACGAAGGACAGAGGGATCGCGAGTAAAGCAAGAACGAACGCGGCGATCGGCAAACCGATCCGCCACAGCAGCTCGGCCAAATGGGGATTGCTGGGCGCCTGGAGCAAACCAAACGTGGACATGGCTTTGGTGGAAGCCTCTTCCACCTGCGTCTCACGCGTTTCGACTCTCATTGCGTAGCGTTGAAAATCCATCACCTTGAAATCGAGATCGCCTGGAATGCCCTCATAACGCCGCCCGTCGAGCAAAACGACGAAACGGTCGCCGTTTTCCGCCGACTCCCGGTATCCGCGCCTGCTGACCGTGATTCCGAGCCTGCCTTGCCGCATCTGCGCGATGAATACGTTTTGCACGTTGGTCTGATCACCGGCGATTTCCTCCACAAAAAACACCCGGTCCGCGCTGCCCGCCTCGCGGAAAACACCCGGTGAAACTCGTGAAACGTCGTCTTGCAGATTCATCTGGCGCCTGTACTCCTCGGCTCTGCCGATCGCCCAAGGCGACAGGAACAGCGACAGCACTGCCGTCAGCGCAACCAGCGGCGCTGCGAACAACAGCACAGGCCGAATCCACGCGAGGAGCGAAAGGCCCGAACCGAACCAAATCACCATCTCCGACTCGCGGTAGCTGCGCGAAAGCGTCATGAGCACCGTGATGAAAAGCGTCAACGAGAGCAATACCGGCAGATAGTTGAGGGCGGAAAACGCGAGCAGCGCGACTACGCCCTCCGAGAGGACTTTTCCGATCGCCGCCTGCCCGAGCAGCCGGATCAGCTGCGTCGTCAACGTTATGGCGAACAGCGTCGCGAACACCGCGAGTGCGAGGTTGCCGAATTCACGCAGTAGAGCGCGCCGAAAGATCACGTTGTAGACGGATGGAGGTCAGCGAATCATGTCGGATCGCAAGGCGGAAACGCCGTGTTGCTTTGACTTCTGCGAAGCAAACCGGAGATAATCCTTGCATATTCCCCGAGTCGAGGTCGAATGGAATTTAACACAAAATTCGCGGTGCCGGAGAAACACCAGGTCGCGTGCGTCGCTGCAGGTGTATTCGAATCGCGCAAGTTGTCGGATGCGGCGGATGCACTCGACAAGGCGGCGCACGGCCAGATCCGCGAACTTCTCCGATCCGGAGACATGGACGGCAAGATGGGAAGCACCCGGCTGCTGTATCGCGTGCCCGGCGTCGCTGCAGAGCGGGTGCTCCTTGTGGGGCTGGGGAGGGAGAAGGATTTCGGCGAGAAGCAGTATCGCGACTGCGCACGCGCGGCACTTGCCGCCGTTCAGGAAACGGGGGCTCGCGACGCTTGCGTGTATTTCGCCGAGCTGCACGTTCCGGATCGCGATGCCGCCTGGAAGGCGCGTCAGCTCGTTCTGGCCGCTGCCGATGTCACCTACCGCTTCGATCGCATGAAGAGCAAGAAGGCGGAAGAAACGTCGCTCGTGCATGTCGCTATTTCGGCCGCGTCCAAGCGCGATGCGGCCGCCTTGGAGCGTGGCATGCGCGAAGGGAGCGCGATCGCCGCCGGCATGACGCTCGCCCGGGACCTCGGCAATCTGCCCGCGAACGTGTGCACGCCCACGTATCTGGCTGACACTTCCGTAAAGCTCGGGCATGAATGGAAGCTGGCAGTGGAAGTGCTCGAGCAAAAAGACATGGAAAAACTCCGGATGGGCTCGCTGCTTTCGGTCACGAGGGGATCGCACCAGCCGCCCAAGTTCGTGATCCTCCGCTACTCCGGGGCCAGCAGTAAGGATCGACCCGTGGTGCTGGTGGGAAAGGGCATCACATTCGATACCGGCGGCATTTCCATCAAGCCTTCGGCCGAAATGGACGAGATGAAGTTCGACATGTGCGGCGCGGCGAGCGTGCTGGGGACCTTGCGCGCAGCGGCCGAGCTCGGGCTGAAACTGAACGTGATCGGGCTGGTGCCTGCCTGCGAGAACATGCCTGGAGGGGCGGCCACCAAGCCGGGCGACATCGTCACGAGCATGTCGGGGCAGACCATCGAGATTCTCAACACCGATGCAGAGGGACGCCTCATTCTTGCCGACGCGCTGAGCTACGCCGAGCGCTTCGAGCCCCAGGCGGTCGTCGACATCGCCACGCTTACGCGGGCCTGCGTCGTCGCCTTGGGCCACGTCTGCTCCGGCCTGTTCGCGAACAAAGACGCCTTGGCAGACGAGGTGCAGGCAGCGGGGGCGGAGTCGCTGGACCGCGTCTGGCGGCTGCCGCTGTGGGAGGATTATCAGGAACAGCTGAAAAGCAACTTCGCCGATTTTGCAAATATCGGCGGGCCCGCTGCGGGCAGCGTTACGGCGGCCTG
This sequence comes from Betaproteobacteria bacterium, assembly GCA_005884335.1. Taxonomy (GTDB): domain Bacteria; phylum Pseudomonadota; class Gammaproteobacteria; order Burkholderiales; family SG8-39; genus VBDM01. Next base: position 9,471 of record VBCJ01000007.1, read on the forward strand.
TTTCCTTTCGAGATTCGCAGGCAAGTATGACTGGGCCCACCTCGACATTGCGGGAACGGCGTGGAAATCGGGCAAGGAAAAAGGAGCGACCGGCCGGCCCGTCCCTCTGCTCACGATGTTTCTCATCAAGCGTGCGGAAAACTAGGATCGACGAGTGAGGATCGAGGATCCAGGGTTTCCGTGTGCCGGGGTCGCCGGTGCCCTCGAACCCCGATCCTTGATCCTCTCTCCTTCGTCATGACGCGCATCGACTTCTACTCAAACGCCGAACCCAAGCTGCAGGTCGCCTGCCGGCTCGTCGCCAAGGTCATCCAGCAGCGGTTGTGCGTCGTTGTTTACGCACCGGACGAAAACACTGCACGTGGCTTCGACAAATTGCTGTGGACTTATCAAGCCATCGGGTTCGTTCCTCATTGCATGGCTCATCACGCACTCTCTTCCGAAACCCCCGTCGTGATCGCATGCGAGGACGCCGAGATGGCGCATTACCAGGTCATGCTCAATCTGCACGCCGAATCGCCGCCGTCATTCAGTCGTTTTGAACGGCTGGTCGAACTCGTCGGCGCCGGCGACGACGATCGTCAGCTCGCGCGAAACCGTTTTCGTTTCTATCGGGACCGCGGCTACGAAATCAACCATTACGATCTCTCCAAGGCAAGCGTATGAGCGATTCCGACGGCCTGCTGGGAAAAGCCGATGCGTTCCTGAAGCGCTACCGTCCTTCCGGCGCGGCAGCCCAAAGCGACGTTCCGGTTCTTACGGAGATCATCGCCGAGCCAGCCGCGACGCCAGCGCACCCCTCATCGGGCCCGCCGGCCGAGCGTGGTTCGACAGGGAGCGAATTGCCCGAGCTTGAGCAAAGGCTTAAGCAAAGTATCCTTGACGCGATCGGCCCACATATCGCGAAGTTCGTCGAGGAACCCTTGCGGGCACGGCTCGACGCCCACTTGCAGCGCGCGCTCACTGCCCTCAGCGCCCAGGTCAAGACCGACATCGAGACGATGATTCGCGACGCGGTCGCACGGGCAGTTGAGCTCGAAATCGCACGTGCGCGCGGACCGTCGCGGGGCAGCTGACGCTATAATCCGCCGGAGCGCGTCGAAGCCGGGCTCCCGCGGGGGTGCCGCTCGGCGCGCTTTCTCTTTCGACCTCAACTCACGTGGAACTCCCCAAAAGCTTTGACCCGCACGAGGTCGAGACGCGCTGGTATTCCCTCTGGGAGTCGCGCGGCTATTTCCGGCATTCGTCCGATTCGCAAAAGCCGCCGTACTGTATCCAGCTGCCCCCGCCGAACGTCACCGGCACGCTGCACATGGGGCACGCGTTCCAGCAGACCCTCATGGACGCCCTGATCCGGTATCACCGCATGCGCGGTTTCAATGCCAATTGGGTGGTCGGCACCGACCACGCTGGCATCGCCACGCAGATCGTGGTCGAGCGCCAGCTCGAGTCAGAAGGCAAAACCCGCCATGACCTCGGCCGCGAGGGTTTCGTCAAACGCGTGTGGGAGTGGAAGCGGCAATCCGGTTCGACGATCACGCGCCAGATGCGGCGGCTCGGCGCCTCGGCCAATTGGACCTTTGCCGATACCGATGGACAGAAAGCCGGTTACTTCACCATGGACTCCCGCATGTCGCGCGCCGTGATCGAAGTGTTCGTGCGCCTTCATGAGGAGGGCCTGATCTATCGCGGCAAGCGCCTCGTCAACTGGGACCCGGAGCTCGGCACGGCGGTGTCCGACCTCGAAGTGGACAGCGAGGAGGAAGACGGGAGGATCTGGGAGATCCGCTACCCGCTGGAGGATGGCAGCGGCTCGGTGGTCGTCGCCACCACGCGGCCGGAAACGATGCTGGGCGATGTCGCCGTGGCGGTGAACCCGAAAGACGAACGTTACACCAAGCTCGTAGGCAAGCGCGTGCAACTGCCCCTCACCGGACGCACGGTCCCTGTCATTGCCGACGACTACGTCGATCCGGAATTCGGAACCGGCTGCGTGAAGATCACTCCGGCACACGATTTCAACGACTATGCGGTCGGACAGCGCCATAAGCTGCCGCAGATCGGCGTGATGACACTCGACGCGAAAATGAACGAAAACGCGCCGAACGCTTATCGTGGCCTGGACAGATTCGAGGCGCGCAAGCGGATCGTCGCCGATCTGAAATCGCAGAACCTGCTGGCCTCGGAGAAACCCTACAAACTGCGCGTGCCCCGCTCCAGCCGCACAGGTGTCATCGTCGAACCGATGCTGACCGATCAGTGGTTCACGAAGATGGATGGGCTCGCCGAGCGAGGCCTTGCCGCGGTCGCGAGCGGAGACGTGAAGTTTTTTCCCGAGCACTGGACGACTTGGTATAGGCAGTGGCTGGAGAAGATCCAGGACTGGTGCATATCGCGCCAGCTGTGGTGGGGACATCAGATACCGGCTTGGTATGACGATAAGGGCAATATCTACGTGGCCCGGAGCGAGGAAGAGGCGAAGACACGGGCCGCGGCGAAAGCTTATCGGGGCGCACTCAGGCGAGACGACGATGTTCTAGACACGTGGTTTTCCTCGGCGCTCGTCCCGTTTACCTCGCTCGGCTGGCCGGAGAAAACATCCGATCTGGAACTTTTCCTCCCCTCATCCGTGCTCATCACCGGCTTCGACATCATTTTCTTCTGGGTCGCTCGGATGATCATGATGACCATGCATTTCACCGGCAAAGTGCCGTTCCGGCATGTGTACATCAATGCCATCGTGCGCGACGCCGAGGGCGACAAGATGTCCAAGTCGAAGGGCAATACGCTCGACCCGCTCGACATCATCGACGGCATCACGCTTCCTGAACTGATCGAGAAATCCACCGTGGGCCTGTTTCGCGGCGACCACAAGGGCAGAATTGAGAAATATATCAAGACCCATTATCCGAACGGCATCCCCTCCTTCGGCGCAGACGCGTTGCGGTTTACCCTCACTTCGCTTGCAAGTTTCGCGCAGATCCTCAATTTCGACCTCAACCGCTGCGAGGGCTACCGCAACTTCTGCAACAAGCTGTGGAACGCCGCGCGTTTTGTGCTGATGAACACCGAAGGTAAGGACAGCGGACTGGATGAAAAGGCCCCGGTTGAACTGTCGGCGTGGGACCGGTGGATCGTCAGCATGCTCCAGCGCACCGAAGCCGAGGTCGACACCGCCTTCGCCGATTACCGGTTCGACAACGTCGCGAGCGCGATCTACCGCTTCGTGTGGGACGAGTACTGCGACTGGTACGTTGAAGTAGCGAAGAAGCAGCTGCAATCCCAAGACGATAAAGTGCTACGCGGTACACGCCGGACTCTGGTTCGCGTACTGGAAGCGGCGCTGCGCCTTGCGCATCCGATCATTCCGTTCATCACCGAGGAGCTATGGCAGAAGGTTGCGCCTCTTGCCGGTAAAACGGGCGAGACCATAATGCTCGCGTCCTATCCAAGGTGCCAGCCCGAAAGGATCGATGAGGCAGCTGAGCGCGAGGTTGACACTGCTAAGGGCGTTGTCAACGCAGCACGAAATTTGCGCAGCGAACTCAAAATTCAGTCCCAGTATAGTGTTCCTCCCTCCTTTTACATTACCGGCGCTCCGAGCTCCGCAACCACCAGCGCGTTTTCTGCTCTGGTACGCCAATCCGATTTGAGGATGGTTGAAGAACTTCCCGACTCGGAGTCACCAGTGGCAGTGTTGGGACAACATCGTCTGATGTTACATGTGGAGATGGACCCAGTCGCCGAGCGAGCGCGGCTGCAGAAAGAGATCTCACGTCTCGAAGGCGAGATCGCCAAGGCCAACGCCAAGCTCTCCAATCCGAATTTCGTCGAACGCGCTCCGGCAGCAGTCGTGGCCCAGGAAAAGGAGCGTCTTGCGACTTTCCTTGCAACGCTAGAGCAGCTTAAAGTTCAGCTCGACAAGCTCAAACCCTGAGCTCTTCCAAGGCTGCTGCCTCCGTGCATCCCGCGTTGCGCGCTTTCCGCTCGAAGAGCTTCCGGATCTTCTACGCGGGCCAGGGCCTGTCACTGCTCGGGAACTGGATGCAGACGGTGGCCATGAGCTGGCTGGTGTACCGCGTCACCGGCTCGGCGCTTTTGCTCGGTGTGACCGCGGGAGCGCAGCAGCTGCCCATATTGGTCCTGTCCCCGGTCGCGGGCGTGTGGGCCGACCGGGTCAATCGCCGGCGCCTGCTGATGCTGATCCAATCGCTCGCGTTCGTGCAGGCACTGGCGCTCGCCCTGCTCACTTTCGCCGACGTGGTTCGCGTTCCCCAACTGATCGTGCTCGCCCTTTTCCTCGGCATCATCACCGCGTTCGAGACGCCGACCCGCCAGGCGTTCCTTCTGGAGCTGATAGAGCACCGGGAGGACCTGCCCAACGCGATCGCCCTGCAATCGATGCTGTTCCAGTCCACGCGCTTCGTCGGACCTTCGGTGGCGGGGCTGGTCCTCGCCGCGCTCGGTGAAGCGTGGTGCTTTCTCGCCAACGCGCTTTTCTATCTGGCCATCATCGCGACCTATGCCGTCGTGCGCGTGAAGCCGCGCAAGCCCCCCGATACGGGCGTCGAGTGGTGGCGCGAGCTGGCGTCGGGATTCGCTTATGCCTTCGGCTTTACGGGGACTCGGCGTCTCTTGCTGCTCCTCATGGCGATGGGATTTTTCACCGCGCCCTGGTCCTCCCTGATGCCCATCTTCGCTGCCGAGACATTCAGCGGCGACTCGAGGACGTTCGGCTTTCTCATCGGCGCGGTCGGGCTGGGCGCCATCGCAGGCACCTTTGCGCTTGCCGCGCGCGCTTCGGTGCGCGGGCTCGGCCGGGTTGTCGCCTCGACTACCGTGGTGGCCGGCGTCGCTTTGGCCGGATTTTCGCTGTCCGGAACGCTTTGGTTGTCGCTCGCGTTCCTCGCGGTCTTCGGCGCCGGGCTCGTCGTCACCGCGGCCTCCATCAATACCGTTCTCCAGACCCTGGCGGACGAGGATAAGCGTGCGAGGGTGATCAGCATGTACGTCATGTGTTTCCTCGGTTTTGCGCCTATCGGCAACTTCACCGCAGGTGCGCTCGCCGAAGTGATCGGGGCTCACTGGACTCTATTCTGTTGCGGCCTGGTCGTAGCTCTGGCGGGAGGCACATTCGCCTTGGGTCTGAAGAGCTGGGCGCGAGCCGTGAGGCCCGTCTACCTGAGGCAGGGAATCATCCGGGAACCGCGGGTGTAGGCTGCGATCAGGACGGCCGATCGAACCAAAGATCGGTCACTTCTTCTTCATGAAGAAGGTGAAGACTTTGTCCGCTTCATCGTGCGAGAGCAGCTGATTGCCCGTCTGTTTTGCAAAGGCCTGAAAATCCTTTACGGACCCGGGATCGGTTGCAAGGACCCGAAGTACCTGCCCGCTCCCCAGCTCCGCCAAGGCTTTCTTGGCGCGCAGGATGGGCAGTGGACAATTGAGGCCGCGCACATCCAGGTCCTTGTCGAAGGTAGTCATCTCGCTCGCTGACACTCGAAGCGCGGAAACTATATACCAAACCGCATCTCCGATGAAGCCACGCAGCCGCGTCTGCGAGGCATCCAGGTTGCTTAAACGGTTTGCGATACTTAAACTGGAACGCCGATAGGGGCACCTTCACCGAGGAGCAGCTTTGGCCAAGGAATCGCCATCACCTGACTCGAAATGGCTGGTATACGTCGCCAGTCTTCCCATGGATGATCCGGCAGCCCGGATGCGGGTGCTGCGCACGCTCGAATCCATGGGCTGCGCGGTGCTGCGCGAGGGTGTCTACTTGCTGCCGGACAGCCAGGCGAACCGGCTAGGCCTGCAGCGCCTCTCCGAACACATGAGCCGGATCAGCGGCTCGGCGCATATCTTGCCGGCGACGAATCTAGACGCCCGGCAAGGACAGGCATTCCGGTCGCTCTTTGACCGGGCGGGAAAATACGAGGAGTTGATCAAAGCCGTCGAGGGGCTACGTGCCGGTTTCGGAATTTCCGAGCCCAGCGCGATCGCTCGAGTTCTCAACAAGCAGCGACGTGAATTCGAAGCGATCAGCGCGTTGGATTTTTTTGGTTCGCCGGCAAAGGAGCAGGCTGCGCAAGCGCTGCGCGATACGGAAGGCGAGGTACGAAAAAGGATGTTTCCCGATGCTCCCAACTCCGGCCGCCTGACCCAGACGGGGCGCTACTACTTCAAGCGCCTTTGGGCATCCCGCAAACCCCTCCTGGCCGATCGGCTCGCCTCCGCTTGGCTCATCCGGCGCTTCATCGACCCGGAGGCGACCTTGATGTGGTTGGAAAAGACCCAGCAGTGCCCCTCGACTGCGGTCGGCTTCGGTTTCGACGGCGCGACCTTTTCCAACAGCAAGGACAAGGTAACATTCCAAGAGTTGCTCGCAAAGTTTGGCCTGGACAATAACGAGACGCTCTCGAGAATCGGCGCGCTCGTGCATTACCTCGACGCGGGTGGTGCGCCGGTCGCCGAGGCGGCCGGAGTGGAAACTCTCCTCGAGGGGGCGCGCCGTCGCTGCAACAGCGACGAGGAGCTGTTCACCGAAAGCGAGAAAACGTTCGATCTTCTCTACGAAGCCTACTTCGACGCGCCGGGTAAAGACCCCGTTCCCCGCCATTGATCCTGAAACGCGGGACGCGTTTCTCAATTTCCCCTAGCTGCTTTTTTCTCTTCTGCCTGCAGCGAGCGCAGATCTCGTAAGCGGGCCTCGACGGCAGAAAGTTGGTAGAAATCACCGTCCCCGCTTTTCTGCGCGAACTGGAGCTGCTCGATTGCAGCCGGCAGCGTTCCCTGCAGAACGTAGGTCTCGGCAAGCGCCTGATGGTGCAACAGGCGCTTGCCTGATGCTGCATAGGATTTGGCTTGCAGGTTGTACATGCGGGCGTCTCGCGGGTAGCTTTTCACCAGCTCCGCAAGCCAGGCGAGCGCCGCCTGATGCTGTCCCATCCCCTGCAATGCATCCACGTAGGCGTAGTGAAGCGGCCGATAATTGGGAGCGCGAGCGAGGGCCGCGCGCAGCACGTCGCGAGCTCCCGCCGGATCACCGGCGCCGAGGCGCACCCGTGCCATCAGCAGCTCCACCATGGGGTGGGTCCCGAGGAGTTTGCGCACTGTTTCGACTTCGGATGCGGCTCGGGAAAAATCGCGTGCCCTTGCCAGAGCGCTAGCCAGGCCGTAGCGCGCACCGGCCTCCTCGGCATAGCGGTGCTCGCGCACCAGCTCCTCGAAATGCGCGACGGCTTCGCGCGGCAACCCCTGGTCGGCGCGAAGCTTCGCTCGCGCGAGATGAAACTCGATGCTGTCAGGCGCTTGCTTGTACACCGCCATCTGGGCGCGATTCTGCATGTCGGCGATGCGCTCGGTGGTGAGGGGGTGCGTGCGCAAATAAGCCGGCGCGTTGTTCTCATACAGCCGAGTCGCCTTCTGCATGCGCTCGAAGAACGCACCCATGCCGCCGACGTCGAAGCCCGCCTGCTGGAGAAATTGAAAGCCGATTCTGTCGGCCTCGCGCTCGAAATCACGAGTGTAATTGAGCTGCGATTGAATGCTGCTCGCTCCTGCGCCTGCGATAACCGCCTGCGCCAAATCGGGACGGGAGCGCGCAGCCAGAATGCCCAGAACCACCGCCACAAGAGTGGGAATCGACATCTGCTCCTGTTTTCCCAGAAGGCGGGCGAGGTGGTGCTGGGTCACGTGAGCCACCTCGTGCGCCAGCACCCCGGCGAGCTCGGACTCCGTCTGCGCCGCGAGCAACAGGCCGGTGTGCACCCCGACGAATCCCCCGGGCATCGCAAAAGCGTTGATGGTGTTGTCGCGCACCATGAAGAACTCGAAGTCCTGACGTGCCTCGGGGCTCGCGGCCACAATGCGCCCGCCCACCTCGTTCACGTACTCGGTAAGCTCCGGATCGTCGAGAAAGCTCGGTTCGCGCAAACGAATTTCCCGCATCGCTTGCTCGCCGGCCTTGCGCTCCATATAGGGCGACACCAGCGCACCGGATGTGTCACCCAGCTCCGGCAGGGTCTGCGCCTGTCCTTGCGGAGCCAGCAGCGCGAGACCCAGGCAGACGGTGTGGATTCTCATGGATAATATGATACCGCTCTCCGGGTTGGGTTCCCGGACGCGTCGTTTTATGTGAGTCTGCGTGTCGCTCGAAGGCAGGGAAATGAACCGGTCAAGAAAATTGAGCCATTTCGACGGGTCCGGGCAAGCCCATATGGTGAACGTCGGAGACAAGCCCGAAACGCATCGCGTCGCGCGCGCCAGCGGCACGATCCGCATGGCGCCCTCGACCCTGAAGCTTGTCCTCGCGGGCCGCGCCAACAAAGGCGACGTTCTTGGAGTGGCCCGGGTCGCCGCGATTCAGACGGCGAAGCGAACAGGCGAGCTGATCCCTTTGTGCCATTCCCTCGGGCTTACACGAGTGGCAGCAGAGTTCACCGCGGAGAAGCGCCCGCCTGCGATTCGCCTCGTAGTGACCGTCGAGACGATCGGACGCACGGGAGTGGAGATGGAGGCGCTGGCAGCGGTGAGCGTAGGACTTCTCACGGTCTACGATATGTGCAAAGCGGTGGACCGCGCCATGATTATCGAGGACATTAAGTTGCTCGAAAAAGCCGGCGGCCGCTCCGGGCACTTTCGCAGGCCGCAAGCGTGATCCCCGTCGCTGCGGAAAATTCGCGCGGCCTCGTCACTGCCCCTCCCTTTAGCGCGAGACCGAGCCGTCCCTTTTCCGGACCGGAAGGCCGGCGCCCGAGGATTCCAGGCGCTTGATCTCGAAGTCTGCTCCTTTGAAGCCCAAATCGGACGCGCGTCCGTACTCCGCCTTCGCCTCCCGGGTCCGGCCAAGGTGCTCCAAGACCAGTCCGAGACGGTGGTGCGCAATGCCGCTGTCGGGCTGCAGCTCGACTGCTCGAACCAGATGGCGAAGCGCCAGGTCGTATTGCCCCTGCAGGAAATGAACCACTCCGCGGGCGTAGTGACAGTGAACCGTGCCCGGGTACTGGGCCATGCATTTTTCGGCAATCTGGATGGCTTTGTCCGGCTGCCCTCTGTACACGTATTCCCTGCCCATCATGTACAGGGTTCGGGAACCCCATGGAACGGGTTTCTCCGGAAGCTTGGCAACCGCATCCTCCCAAAGAAGAAAAGAGCTGGAGAAGACGGCCAGGCGGTCATGGGCCTGGTATAAGAGCAAGGGAATGGCCAGCACGGATGCGGCGATCGCTGCCCGGAGCGGAAACGCGCTCAGCGTCGCCACGACTGCGATCAGGACTCCGGGCGCCCACAGATAGCTCCGGTAAAGCACGAAGGGTTCCTGAAATCGGGCCGTGCTCAACTCGACTAAGAAAAGAATCCAAGTGTAGAGCATGCCGAACCCGGCGACGCCCGCCCGGCCGCGACGCCGCAGGAGCAGGAATCCGAGCGCTCCGAAGGCAACGAACGCCGAGACTTTCAGGACGATCCAGCCCGCCGACCATGTCTGGAGAAAATCCACCCGGATATCGATCGACATCGCACGCGTATCGGGCCAGAGCCATAGTGCAAGGTATTTGAAGAACAGCCCTGCCTGAGTGACCGCGCTCATCCACCAGGAGAAATCCGCGACCGCGTGTCCGAAGACCCCCTCGAGCTGGTTGGCGACGGCACCGAAATCCGGCTCGTACGCCCGGCCGATCAGCCACGTTCTGAACAGCGTCACAAAAATCGCCGCAGGCGCGCAGGCAAGCAAATAGATTGCAGCGTGGCGAACGGCGAAACGCCGTTCCGCCCCGACCAGCAACACGGCGAGCACCGCTGCCCCGGGCAGGAGGATGCTGTGTTCCTTCGAGAGGACCGCCACGCTGTACATCAGCGCCGCCGACACGGCGTCGGCGTGCCGGCCCCGCGCAAGCCCCCGCACGAACAGCACGATCGACAGCATCGAGAACAGGGTGGCGAGGACAACGGTCCGCTGGATCAGGTAAGCCGCTCCGTACACGGCTACCGGATGAATCGCGAAGGCGATTGCCCCGAGGAGCGCCCATGCCGTGGCGTTCGCCCCCGACGCGTATTCCGAGCGACCCGCCGGCGTAACCAGTCGGAGCAGATCGTAAGTGAGTTTGTAAAGTATTAACGCGCAAGTGATATGGAGGGCGAGGCTTACGATCCGGTGGGGGACCAAGCCCCCGATTTCCACCTCCGTTACGGCGAGCGAGAAGTACGCAGGAAGCCTCAGCTCGAGACCGAACGGATGCGTGGCGTAGTACGAAAAGCTCTGTCCCGAGAAAAACACCCAGTCGTCGAAGACCCGCGGGCTTCCCAGAAAAGGCCAATAAAGACCGCAGGCGAGCCCCGCTATCAAGCCTGCGGCGATCCAGTGCGGGAACCGCCTGATGATGCTGGCGAGCATAGGCCCCAAAAAAAAAGGTACCCCGGAGGGTACCTTTTTGTGTTGCTGGGAGCTAGGCTACGATCAGCCGCGGCAGGAGCCCGGCAGGAACTTCGGGTTCAAGGTCGTGCCATCGGCGGTGTTATTTCCACAGCGCCAGCCGAAGACCGTGTTTCCGCCCACATCGGCAGAGGTCATCGGCACGGGCGCGCCGCCGACGCTTTTCAGCGGAACCAGAGTGACCACCGTACCGTTGATACCGGTGGTGGCGGCAAAGCCCTGTATCGTCACCGTGACCTTGCCGTTGACGTCCGTGCCAATGGTTGATACGTACTTCGAGGCCCCCCCTGTCCCGGGTTGTGTGAATTCGCAGCCCCAATTGTTGATCCCAGGCGCGCTGGTGGCACTTTGGTAGACCTCCGTAATCGAGGTGCGGCATGCGCTCGCAGCCAAGATCACTTCGGATATCTTCGCCCGGTTGCTGTAGTCCTGGTACGCCGGGAGTGCTACTGCGGCCAGAATGCCGATGATCGCAACCACGATCATCAACTCGATCAAGGTAAAGCCCTTCTGAATCGCTCTCATGGATACTCCTTCTTAACACGCCGGATGGCGCTCGGGTGGGTAGCAGCAAGTCGCGTGCCGCTTCTGGATCGATAGACTTACTACATTGTTTTTATTACATTTTATGCCATTCATTGAGCCTGATTCAAGCCATGTAAAAAGGGGCTTCGATCCAAAATGCGGCACAGTCTGACGCTGAACGTCACCGGGATGCTACGCCGCGCCGGGCTTCCGTTCCAGCGTCACTTCGCCACCTTGGCCAGGAAGTCCTCCAAGGCGCGTATCGGCGCCATGTCTTCAAAAAGAACATGGCGGTCCGTTTCGATGCGCTTGCGGACGCGATCGCGATATTCACCGTCCCGGATGAGTTTGACCGCAAGCGAAATGTAATCTTCCTCCGATCCGGCTATCAGCTCGTGTAGTCCCATCCGCTTCAGGATGCCGCTCGCCAGCCTGCCGCGCAGAAACCGCCCCTCCCGAGTCACGATCGGGCTCCCTTGCTCCACCGCTTGCATTGCGGTGTTGAAGCCGGAGAAGCCGATGGTGTCCAGGAAAACATCGGCACGCTCGAGCAGTCCGTCAAACGCCGGGCCGTTCAGCCAGGGAATGAAGATCACGTATTCGTCGAAGTTCAGGCCGTATTGGGCGAAAACGGCGTCAAGTCGCTGCCGCAATGCTTCCGCCAGATTGCTCACCTCCGGTATGAAGAAAACGAACTGGCACCGGCCTAACCTGCGTGCGATTTCGGCAAAAACCCAATCGTGTTGAAGCGCGTATTTGAATGGCATGCCGGGGCAAAGAAGAAGCGGAGACCGAGGATCGATGCCCAGCTTGCCTAAGTCGAGACTGATCGCTTCACCTCCCCAGGGCCGATAGAAACACCCCAGATTGGGCAGGGTAATGAGTCGTTCCGTGTAGTTCTCCTGCGCACGGGGCGGCTCCAATTCTTCCGCGGACAAATAGTAATCGATCGTCGGCAGCCCGGTCGTCTCGGGATGTCCCCACGTCGCCACCTGCACCGGCGCAAGGCGCAAACTCGCCAGCCTTACCGACATCGGATCCATTCCGATCTCAGGATAGATCAGCACGTCCAGCTGCCGGTCGATGATTCCCTGCACCCACTGCCGCAGGGGTTTTGCTTCCTGCTCGAAATGCGCCGCGGAAGATTTCGCGAGAAGGGTCTCCTCGTCTTGGCGAACCCCGAAATAAAACGCGTAGAGGGCGAAGCGCTCGCGATCGATTTTCTCGAACCACCCCCTGACGATGGCTTTCCAGACCGAGTGATTCCAAAAGTACTGTGAAGCGATCCCGACACGGATCACGCCGTTTGCTGGCTGCCCACCGCCTTGAAACCCTCTGCGTTCCGAGTCCCGTCAAACCAGCGTTCCAGCTCATCCAGCTGCGCGGCAAAGGCGGTTCTGCACTTCATGGGATCGGCATCCGTCCCAAACATTTTTGGTATTTGCGACATCGCAAGCCCCCAGCGCGCCTCGACGTACCCGGGATCGAGCGAAAGCGCCTTCTTATGGCAGTCGAGCACTTCGTTCAATCGACCCTGGTTCCTGAAAACGTGACTCAGGCCGTAGTGCGCTTCGGGGAGGTCGGGCCGGAGCGCAAGGACCTTTTCGTAGCAGGGAATCGCCTCATTCAGTCTGTTTTGATCCCGCAGGACATCCGCGAGGTTGTAATGCGCTTCGAGCAGGTCAGGCTCGATCACGAGCGCCTTTCGGTAGCAGGCAATTGCCTGGTCCGGCTTGCCTTGGACGTTGAGCACGTTGCCCAAATTGACATATGCCGGGGAAAAATCGGGAGCCAGCGACAAGGCTTTTTCGTAACTGGCGACGGCTTCATCCCATTGGGACTGATCTTTGTAGGAATTCCCCTGATTAAAGTGCCATTCGCAGGATTCGGGCTTAAGGGTCGGCGCTTCGTCAGGGCGGACAGCAGTCTTATCGACATTGCTTTGATCCCTAAGCACATCCTGCAGCCCGGCGTTGGCCGCAGCAGCATGGGGTGCGAGGGCCAGAGCCCTCTTGTAGCAAGCAACGGCTCTGTCCGGCTTGCCCTGCGCCCTGAGGGCGGCACCCAGATTGATGAGTGCGTCGACATAGTCGGGGTCGAGCGCCAGAGCGTTCAGGTAACAGACGACGGCTTCGTTGAGCTTTCCTTGCGCGCCCAGAGTATTGCCGAGATTGTTGTGCGCGGGCGGATTCGAAGGATTGCGCGAGAGCGCCCGCGATATCAGCTCAGCAGCCCGTCCATGTTCGCCCCGCTGGTGGGAGATAACGCCCAAGAAATGGAGTGCATCGATGTTGTCCGGATCTATCGACAGAATTTCATCGTAAGCCGCCTCCGCTTCCGACAGACGCCCTGCCTGATGGTGCTGCAGGGCAGCGCCCAGCTTGCGTGAAGCAGCGACGACTGGATCTTCGGCGCCCTCGCCCGACGGGCCCGGAGTCGGGGGCTCTTCTGCCGCCCCCTTGCGGGACCCGAACAACCATCTGTGCATACGTTCAACGACGCGGTTCGCGAGGAGCCGTCGATTTGAGCGCAACCAGCGTGACCAGTTCGTAGGTCCACGTCTCGACGAACGCCTTGGGGTATCCGGCCTCCTTCAGCGCCCATCGGAATTGATTGCCCAGGCGGGCTTTCTTATAGAGGTTGAGTTTGTGCGTACGCGCAAATTGCTCGGCACGGGAGAAGACCGCGTGATGCGTATTTCTGAGCCGCTTGGAGGTCTTCTCATCGCGCGCGTCCAGCCCTGCGGGGGGGGCGCGTTTGACCAGTTCCGCGGCGATCGAGCGCGCAAACTCGTCGATTTCCTCCGTATCGAACCACTGAAAAATTGCCATCATCGATAGAATCTCAAAGCGGTGCCAACCCCGGCGACGGATGTTGGGTCAAGCGGGATCGGCAGCAAATCCGGGTATTTTGCTTTCGTCGACCTCGTCGATCTGATCCGGATCGAGAAATTGCTCGGCGTAGCGGAGATAGATCTTCTTGCGGACAAATATGTCGAACAAGTCCGGATCGATGTGCCCGTTCAGCCTGAAGTTTCCGAGGATCTTCAGCGATTCGGAAAGCGTTTTGCCGCGCTTGTAGGGCCTGTCCTTGGCGGTCAGCGCCTCGAAAATGTCGGCGATCCCCATGACCCTCGCTTGCACCGACATCTGCTCTCGCTTCAGTCCACGAGGATAACCCTTCCCGTCCATGCGCTCGTGGTGACCCCCGGCGTACTCCGGAACGTGACTCAGATGCTTCGGCCACGGCAGCGCTTCCAGCATCTTGATGGTCGCAACGATATGGTGATTGATCTTCTCTCGCTCCTCGTTGTTGAGCGTACCCCGGGAGATCGTAAGATTCTTGATTTCATCATCGGTGAGGAAATCCGCCGTCCCTTCTGAAACGTCGATCCACTTGTACCCGGTGCCGATCCGGTTCACTCTTTCCCGCTCTTCAGGGGCCATAGCCTCACCGCCGACATTGGCGTGACGCAGAAATTCGCGATCGCCTTCGACCTGGCGCAACCTGTCCCGCAACGTCTGATCGATTTGGGCCAACCGCTTGCGCGCAGCTACCTCATCCAGCGCCGAT
>VBCJ01000242.1 GCA_005884335.1 Betaproteobacteria bacterium
GGCGTTCGCAGCGCGCGCGAGTTGCAAGGCGCGCGCGTACACCGCGTTCTTCTTCGCTCCGGTGAGCTTGCAGGTGAGCTTCACCGCGTGCGCAAGCGGCAGCTCCGCGAGGAGCGTCGTGAGCACGCGCTCCCAATCGAGCTTCGCGTTTTCGCTTCGGGCCGTAGCGCCCTCCGCGATCAGCACGAACTCGCCGCGCTCGCGGTCGGTGTCCTCGCGGAGCCAGGCCGCCGCTTCGCCGAGACGGCAGCGATGGATCTGCTCGAAAAGTTTCGTCAGCTCCCGCGCGATCACGAGGATGCGCTCGGGGCCCAGCGCCCCCGACATGTCCTCGATGCATTCGACGACGCGGTGCGGCGCCTCGTAGAACACGAGCGTGTACGGCAACATGCTAAGGCGCTCGAGCGCCTTGCGCCTCGGGCCTGGCTTTGCCGGAAGAAAACCCGCGAACAGAAACGGCCCTTCGGAGATGCCCGATGCCGAAAGGGCGGTGACCGCGGCGTTCGGCCCCGGAATCGGGACCACCCTGAATCCGGCGGCGCGCGCTTTTTTGACGACCGTCGCTCCCGGATCGGAGATCGCGGGCGTACCGGCGTCCGTGACCAGTGCAACGGTCTTGCCCCGGGCGAGCTGCCCGACGATCCAGTCGGCGGCGCGCTGTTCATTGTGCCCGTGCACCGCTATCAGCTTTCCCTGCATGCGGTGGCGCCCGAGCAGGCGCGCCGTCACGCGCGTATCCTCCGCCGCGATGGCGTCGGCGTGAGCGAGCGAATCAAGAGCGCGCGGGCTGATGTCCTCGAGATTCCCAATGGGCGTGGCGACCACATATAATTGACCTGCCCCACTCGGGCTCCCACTATGCTTCCCGGCTCTCGCGCCCAATTCTGCTTCGCTCTGTTGGCGTTGTTGAGTCCGGCATTGTGCGCGGCCGTCGACGATCCGGCAAGCAGGCCCCCGGGCGCAAGGCCTTCCATAGGCTTGCTGCTCCCGCTCAATGCTCCTGAGTTCTCACGAGCAGCCGAGGCCGTGCGCCTGGGCTGCCAGGCCGCTCTCGTTTTCGCGGAGAACCGCCAGTCCCTGCAGGTAGCGCGCACCGATGCCCAACCCGAAAGCATTCTCGCCGAATACGAAGCCGCCGTGCAGCGCGGCGCCGCCGTGATAGTGGGCCCGCTGACTCGCTCGGGGGTCACGGCGCTCGCTCAAGCTGGCCGCGTCAGTGTGGTCACGCTCGCTCTGAACGTCACTGACGGCGACTCGCCTCTCCCGCCGCGCCTCTACACCTTCGGGCTTTCCGCAGAGACCGAAGCGCGCGCGGTGGCGCGCACCGCTTTCGCGCGCGGGCTGCGCGAGGGCGCAGTGGTGCAGGCGTCGAACTTGCTCGCCAAGCGCCTCAGCCGGGCTTTCGCGGACGAATGGTTCTCGCTCGGCGGAAGGATCAGCGACGTGCGGGAGTTCGGTGCGCGAGCCGACTTGGTCGACTTGCGCCGGGGTCTGGCGGACTCGCAGGCACAATTCATTTTCCTCGCCGCGGAGGCCGACCAGGCGCGCACCGTGCGACCCTATCTGAACAACCAGCTCCAGGTCTTTGCGACGTCCCAGGTCAACGACGGAAGGAACGATCCGCTCGTCAACTCGGACCTGAACGGCATTCGCTTCGTGGACATGCCTTGGCTCGTGCAGCCGGACCACGCCGCGGTGATGGTCTATCCGCGCCTGGAAGGCCTTTCCACGGAGCTTCAACGTTTTTACGCGCTCGGCATCGACTCCTGCCGCATCGCGGGGGAGCTCATCGGGGGGCAACAAGTCATCAACCTGGACGGGGTGACCGGCAAGATCTCCTATCGCGGGGGCAATACACTCCAGCGCGAACCGATCCAGGCGGTGTTCCGCGACGGCGTGGGCGTGCCGCTCGAAAACGCGAGATGAAAGCCGGCGATCGTGCCGAGCAAATCGCGGCGGGCTATTTGCAGCGCAAGGGTCTGGCTCTGATCGAAACCCATTATCGCTGCCGCTGGGGCGAGATCGATCTCATCCTGCGGGATCGGGATACGGTCGTTTTTACCGAAGTCAGGCTGCGGCGCTCCAAAGACTTCGGCGGCGCCGCTTACAGCGTCGATGCGCGCAAGCAGGCGCGGATCATCGCCACCGCGCGCCACTACCTTGCGAGCAGGAAAGAAGCGGCCTGCCGGTTCGACGTTGTGTTCCTGGATCGCCTCGAGCCGCCGCGCGTCGAATGGATACGCGACGCATTCTCTGCCTGAGGCTTTGCCGGGCTTCGTTCAATGGGGTGCCCGAGGCGCCCGGCGTGTCCGCAAAGAAGGTTACGGTAGAATAAGGATCGTATGAAAGCCGTCATTGCCCAGCCGACCGAGGACAGCGTAGACCTTCTGGCGCGCATCCGCCGCCAGTTCAACGACAGCGCTCAGCTGAAATTGAAGGCACACGACGCGCTCGCCGGGCCGATTGCCCGCGCCACGGAGATCATGGTGAAATGCCTGCTCGCCAACGGCAAGATCCTCGCGTGCGGGAACGGTGGTTCGGCCGCCGATGCCCAGCATTTTTCCGCCGAGCTGCTCAACCGCTTCGAGCGCGAGCGTCCTGGGCTCGCCGCTATTGCGCTGACGACCGACTCCTCTACCTTGACCGCGATCGCAAACGATTACGAATACGAGCAGGTATTCTCCAAGCAGCTCGCCGCTTTGGGTCAGGCGGGTGACGTGCTCCTCGGCATTTCCACGAGCGGCAACTCAAAAAACGTGGCTCGCGCGGTGTCGGCGGCCCACGAACGCGAGATGCGCGTGGTCGCCCTCACCGGTCGCGGCGGGGGCGAGATCGGAAATCTGCTCGCTTCGGAAGACGTGCATATCTGCGTACCCCATTCGCAGACTGCGCGCATTCAGGAAGTGCACCTTCTCGCCCTGCACTGCCTGTGCGACGGTATCGATTGCATGCTGTTGGGGGCCGAATGAAAGGCGGTCCGGCGGCAAGGCGATGCGCAGCGGTGGCGCTGGTTTTGGTTTCGGCCACGGGGCTCCAGGCTTGCGTCGATGCTCTCATAGTCGGCGGGGTGGCAACGGGGATCATGCTCGCGGCTGACCGTCGCCAGGCTGAAGTGATCTTCGCCGATCAGAGGATCGAATTCGCCGCGAGCAGCCGCATCGGCGAGGCGCTCAAGGGCCAGGGACACGTCAACGTCACCAGCTACAATTACACGGTGTTGCTCACCGGCGAAGTGCCGACGGCGCAGGCAAAAGCGGAAGTGGAAAAAATCGTGAGCGAAATACCGCAGGTAAAGACCGTGGTGAACGAACTGCAAATCGCCGGCGCGAGCTCGGCCGCCTCCCGCAGCAACGATGCCTATATCACAAGCAAGGTCAAAGCCAATTTTCTCGGAAACGGGAAGTTTCGGCCTACCGATATCAAGGTCGTGACCGAGGCAGGGGTCGTGTTTTTGCTCGGTTTGGTCACGCGCGAAGAGGCGGACGCCGCGACCGAGGTCGCGCGCGGCACCGGGGGGGTACAAAAAGTCGTCCGCGTTTTCGAGTACGTCGTTCCGCCCGCCAAGAAATAGAAACCAGCCGAAGCCGGGTCTAAGGTCTGCGCTCGGACACTGCAAGCATCCGCTCGATCTCACCGACGAGCTTGCGGTCGCCGGGCGTCACGCCGCTGCCGAAGGACAGCACTTTCTCCCCCGAACGGTCGATGAGGTATTTGTGGAAATTCCAGCGAGGCCGCTCACCGGTCTTCACCGCAAGCGTCGCGTAAAGGGGGTTGGCGTTGCCCGCCGACACGCCGGACTTGGCGAACATCGGAAAGCTCACGCCGTAGTTGACCTCGCAAAATTTGGCGATGTCGCGGTTCCCACCCGGTTCCTGGCCGCCGAAATCGTTGGCGGGGAAACCCAGAACGACCAGCCCCTTTTCGCGATAGCGGCGGTACAGCGCCTCGAGGCCCTCGTACTGGGGCGTGTACCCGCATTCACTTGCCGTATTGACCACGAGCAACACCTTGCCCTCGAATTGGCACAGCGGCGTGGCCTGATCGGTCAGGCTCGGAAAGGTATGGTTGAGCAGCGGCGGGCACGCGGCGAGCGCGGGCGCGGAGACCGAAGCAGCGAGCAATAGCCCGAAGAGAATACGCATCGGCGATGACCTAGAAATGAACTCAGCCTAAGTTACAGCCGGCGGGTCGTTCTGTCAAAATAGGCGCGATGGAGGTCCCTTTCGAGCGGAAGATCTGCCCGCCTCAGGAGCTTGCGGCGCGGCTCGGATCCCTTGCACGACCGCTCGTCTTCACCAACGGCGTGTTCGACATCCTGCATCGCGGGCACGTCACCTATCTCGCCGAAGCGAGCGCCCTGGGAGCGACCCTTCTCGTCGCAATCAACAGCGACGCGTCGGCGAAGCGTCTCGGCAAAGGCGCGGAGCGCCCGTTCAACCCGCTAGCCGACCGCTTGGCGGTGGTGGCGGCGCTTGAATCCGTCCATCTCGTGACGTGGTTCGACGAGGACACGCCGCTCGCGCTGATACTTGCCTCCCGGCCGGAGGTGCTCGCCAAGGGCGGCGACTGGAAGCCCGAAGCGATGGTCGGAGCCGCCGAAGTGCGCGGCTGGGGCGGAAGCGCGCATTCGATCCCCTTCAGGCACCAGCGCTCGACGACCACCCTGTTGAAGAAGATTCTCGGTGCTTCGAATACGAACAGGGGAACCTAAGGTTCCCCCGTTACCCCTTCCTGTTACGAACGGGGGAACCTAAAGGTTCCCCCGTTACCCCTTCCTGTTACGAACGGGGGAACCTAAAGGTTCCCCCGTTACCCCCTCCTCAACTCCCTCTGCGTTTTTCCTCCGGCGCGCAGTCCTTCAGCTCGCTGCCCGCAAAGCTCTGGCGCAAGTCGTTCAGTCTCGAGACCAGCGCGTCGGGGACCTCGCGAACAGTAAAATAGACTTTCTGCACGGACGTTTCCCTTGGATCGACGCGGGCCGTTCGAACGCCCTTTTTGCGCAACTCTGCGAGCCGCGACCGCGCCGCCTCCTCGGTTTTGAACACGCCCAGAGAAATCGCAAATCGGAACTTGGAATCTTCCTGCACGATATAGAAGTCTTCGACGCCGAGCTTCTTGAGCTCCGCCGCTTTCTGGTTTGCCGCCTGTCGGTTGCGTTGCGGCGGCATGAATACCCAATAGCTCGCGATTTCGTCCGCGCGCCGCTGGGAGAGTCTCGACCCTAAGGCAAGGGGCTCGAGCGCCTGCTGCACGCGCGCCGCGTCACCCGGGTTGAACGCACCGAGCTCAAGGCACGCGGCGAGGGTCGCCCTGGGAGGCGATTTGGGGCGCTCCGCGGCCTGCTTCGTACGTTCAGCGGCAAGCGCCGCAACCTGATCGGCGCGGAGCAATCGGATCGCCTGCGGGTTGAGCTGTTGCTCCATCAGCTGCGGCTCGTCCGATGCACGACCGGCGCCAAAATAAATCCAGGCGAAAAACCCCAGATTAGCGAGCAACAGCAGGACAGATACGGTTTTCACGATTTCCCGTGGGTCCTCACCGAGTCCTGTGCAATTCGGACGAGGCCCTCCAGCACCAGATTATCCACAAGCCGCACGGGAATGCTGAGGTGCCGGGCAATCAGGCGAGCGGCTCCCCCCGCGAGCACGCATGCCGTGCCATGCTCCATCGTCGCGAAAGCGCGCTCTATCGCCCCGGCTTGCGCGAGCAGGCAGCCGGTTTCGATGGCATCCGCAGTATTACGAGGTTCGGCGGAAAAACGCCCTCTTGCGAGCGGAAGTCCCGCGGTGTTGCGGGCAAGCGAGCGTTTCATGAGCTCGACGCCCGGAAGAATCACGCCCCCGACGAAGCTCCCGTCGCCCCTCAGGACATCCACCGTGGTTGCAGTGCCCGCTGTGACCACGAGGCACGGCCCGCGGAGAATCGACCAGGCTCCGATCAGCGCGGCCCAGCGGTCAGGCCCGAGCTGGTCCGGCCGCCCATAGCCGTTCGTGACCCCGCACTCGCGCCGTTTCGCCTTCACCCAGGCGGGGACCATGGATCTTCGGGCGAATAGGGTCTCGAGCTTCTTGCGCACGGACCGCCCTGCGACGTTCGCAACGACGACCTTGTCGGCGGGCACGAGCCTCTTCCAGCTCTTCTCCAGCCGGCCGAGCTCCGAGACGGGCACCGTGCCGGTCTTGCGCCAGCCGCCGTTGTCATGCAGCCCCCATTTCAGCCGCGAATTGCCGCAGTCGACCGCGAGGATCATCCCGGTCTGAGCGAGAGCTCACCGCTGTGGAAACGCTCTATTCCCTCGACCGACGCGAGCATGAGCGCGCCGTCCTCCGCGACTCCGACGACCTTGCCTTCGGCCACGCGCCGGCCGGCCTGCGACAGGGCGACTCGCCTGCCCTGCCAGGCGTGGCGTTGCAGCCACTCCTCCCGAAACGGCGCAAAGCCTTCGCGGGAAAACCGCGCCAAGATCCCGGCAATGGACTCGAGCGACTCGACGAGCACGGCGTTCCGCGACGGCACCGCCTCGCTGTGGCTCGCGATGTCGGTTGCCGGCCCGCCGATCCGCTCGAGCGTCTGGGTGCCGAGACGCACGTTGATACCGACCCCCACGATCACGGCGCTCGGACCCAAGATGTCCCCTGAGCTCTCGATCAATATCCCGCCGAGCTTGCGCCCCTCACAATACAGATCATTCGGCCATTTGACCCCCACGCCATGGGTGCCCAGGCGCTCGAGCGCCTTCGCGGCACCTACCGCCACGGCGAGGCTCAAGCCCCCAAGCGCTCCGGCGCCCCGGGGAAAACGCCACAGAATGGAGAAAGCCAGGCTTCCGCCGACGACGGAAAACCAGGAATTTCCGCGCCGACCGCGCCCGGCGCTCTGGTGTTCACAAACGAGTACCGTGCCGTGCGGCGCGCCCGAGGCGGCACGCTGGGCAAGAACGGTATTGGTCGACGGGCACTCATCGAGGACCTCGACGCAAAGCTCGGGCGAGACCTTCTTCAATCTCGCCGCCAGTCCATCCAGCTCGAACAGATCGAGAGCTTCGGCCAGCCGGTAACCGCGCCCGCGTACCTTGAATACGCGCAAGCCCAACGCTTCGATCCGCCTGATGAGGTTCCACACGCCGGCGCGGGAAAGACCCAGAGCCCGGCCGAGCCGCTCGCCTGAGTGAAACCTGCCGTCGGCCAGGATGCGAAGCAGCGGGAAGGGGGCTGTGCCCATGCGCAAAATCGCGAGAAAAAGCCGGACAAATACTAGCACCGGGGGAGCGTGCGCGCGGAGGCGACTGCGATTCGTGAAAAAGTCACGAAGGATCGATTTTCAATTGTCCCGCAGCGGGTCAGGTGATATGATGCCGTCATAGTAGATTTCATGGCGTCCAGCGACGAGTTTCTGCTGGGCGTTTCAGGTTGCCCGCCGGCCCAGCAAACGGCGGCTAAACGGGGGAAACCCTCCCTTCCCCCGTTTTTTTTCGCCCCTGCACCCCGGAAAATCTCGGCTTTGTCGCCTGTCTATAATGGTTAGCCTCTCGTCCTGGACTTCACCTCCGACACATGCATCGAACCTGGCCTCATCCGCGGGTAGTGTGCCATCGCGGCGGCGGGGCGCTCGCGCCCGAGAACACCCTGGCGGGTATTCGCAAGGCGGCGGCAATGGGCTTTGGCGGCGTGGAATTCGACGTAATGCTCTCGGCGGACAAGGTCCCTTTGCTAATCCATGACGAAACCTTGGATCGCACTACGAACGGGCGGGGCAGCGTGACCGCGATGCCCTACGCAAGGCTCGCGAGCCTGGACGCCGGCGCCTGGTTCAGCCCGGAATACCGTGGTGAGCGCGTGCCCTCATTCGAGGAGGCCGGGAAGCTGTGCGCCCAGCTCGGCCTCTGGGCCAACGTCGAGATCAAGCCGGCGCGAGGGTTCGAGCGTGAAACCGGCGTTGCCGTCGCGAAGCTCGCTTTGGAGTTATGGGGCGGCGCTTCGATTTCACCGCTGCTGTCGTCCTTCGAGCCGGCTTCACTCGAGGCGGCGCGCGCTGCCGCGCCGGGGCTCGATCGCGGATATCTGACGGACCGCCTCGGGTCGGGTTGGGACGAAGCCGCGCGAGCACTCGGGTGTGTGTCCGTGCACTGCAACTGCAAGTACCTCACCGAGGGGCAAGCCGACGAAGTCCGCGGCGCCGGCTATTGGCTCCTTTGCTACACGGTCAACGAGCCGGTGATCGCGCGGCGCTTGTTTTCCTGGGGCATCGACGCGATCTTCACCGACCGGCTGGATTTGATTCCGCCGGACTTCGCCTGAGCTGCTGTTTCAGGAGCGCAGGTTTGCCTAGTCGATCTGCATCGC
>VBCJ01000008.1 GCA_005884335.1 Betaproteobacteria bacterium
TAGCGCTCTTCGTACAGCCTCTGAAACTCGATGTTGGCAGTGATGCGTGCATACAGAGTTGCGTGTATGCCACGAATCATGGGCGCCAGATGCGGCACGAACGTAAGACCGACGCTCCTTCCTACGGCTGTATCCAGCCCCTGCCGAATCTCTGGCCAATGACGATGACCGGAAACACTATAGGTTTTGAAATTATCCGAAGCTTCGGAGAAGAGCAGATCCTCTTCGGCTTTCTTGCCGGCACCGCTCACCCCGGACTTCGCGTCCGCGATCAAGTGATCGAGGTCGACTGCCCCGGCTTCCGCGAGGGGCAACAAGCCGAGTTGAACCGCGGTCGGATAGCACCCAGGATTCGCCACCAGGTGCGCGCGCTTGATTTTTGCGCGATTCACTTCCGGCAGACCGTAGACTGCCTGAGGGAGAAGCTCCGGCGCGGCGTGCTTGACCTTGTACCACTTCTCCCACTCAGCTACGTCCTTGATGCGAAAATCAGCCGACAGATCCACGACGCGCACGCCGGCCTCCACGAGCGCCCTCGCCTCACCCATTGCGACCGCATTGGGCGTCGCGAAAAACACCACATCGCACTTGGCGAGGTCTGACTTGACCGGGTCCGAGTAGGCAATCGCCACGGCCCCGCGCAAGCTCGGAAAAAGCTCCGCCACCGGGGTGCCGGCCTCTTTGCGCGAGGTGATCGCGACGAGTTCTGATTGCGGGTGGCGCGCGAGGATGCGCAGTAGCTCGACTCCGGTATAGCCGGTCCCGCCCACGATGCCGACTTTGATCATCATTACCTCAGAAAAACCAGTCTACCAGCCCGCGTTCCATCGAATCGCGCTGTGCTCCGGAAGGCCCATTCCGGCCGAAACGGGAACCGCAAACAAAAAAGCCGCCCGGGGGCGGCTTTCCTGTGCCAATCTCTGAACATCAGCGTTTGGAGTATTGCTTGCGCCGCCGCGCCTTATGCAAGCCGACTTTCTTTCGCTCGACCTCGCGCGCATCGCGAGTCACCAGACCCGCCTTGCTCAAAAGCGGCTTGAGCGCTGGGTCATACTCGATCAGTGCACGCGTCAGGCCGTGGCGCACGGCCCCCGCCTGGCCGAACTCTCCTCCTCCTGACACGTTCACCATGACGTCGAACTGGGTCAGTTTGTCGGTCAATACAAGCGGCTGACGCACAACCATTTGCCCGGTTTCACGCGCGAAGTATTCCTTCGCCGGACGGTCGTTCACGATGAAATCGCCCTTGCCGGGCTTGATGAACACGCGCGCGACTGCACTCTTGCGTCGGCCGGTTCCGTAATAGTATTGTCCGATCATGCGTCGGTCTCCAGCGCTTTAGGTTGCTGCGCTGCGTGAGGGTGCACTCCACCCGCGTAGACTTTCAGTTTCTTGAGCATGGCGTAGCCGAGCGGCCCTTTGGGCAACATTCCTTTGACTGCGATCTCCAGCGCCCGAGTCGGGAACCGCGTCTGCATCTTGGCGAACGTAGTCGCATAGACCCCGCCGGGGTAGGTGCTGTGGCGATAATACGTCTTGGCCTCGCCCTTGTTCCCCGTAACGCGGAGCTTGCCAGCGTTCACGACGACCACATAGTCACCGGTGTCGACGTGCGGGGTAAACTCCGGCTTGTGTTTGCCACGCAATCGGCGCGCGATTTCGGCGGCGAGTCGCCCGAGCACCTTGCCGCTGGCATCGACCAAATACCAGTTGCGCCTGACCTCATGCGACTTGGCGGAGAAAGTGGTCATGGCTTTGGATTCCTGCGTCCCGTATAGCGACGAAAGCGCGTGATTTTATTGAAGAAGTAGCGAAGTGTCAAACGCATTTCAGCGGGCAGCTGCCCCCAAAAAAAAGCGCAAGCTCGAAAGCTTGCGCCAAATCCACCAAAGGAGGAGGGTGGAGGAGACAAATTCGTCGAGCGCCCAGAACGACTGAATAGCGCCCGGCACCAAGACATTATGAGCGCAGAATTTGTGCGGTGCAAGAATATTTGGTGCGGTGCGATTAAAAACTGGATTCATATCAGGAATCCGTAAAATAATAAACATATTCAATTTATTAGAGCTGAGATTGAAAGTGCGAAAAAATGGAATGCAAAGTTAAGTGGGTCGGCCCGGACGACATGAGCTTTATCGCCGAAACTGAAAGCGGCCATGCCTTCGTAATGGACGGTGCGCCCGAAGGCGGAGGGCGTAACTTGGGGCCGCGGCCGATGGAGACGGTGCTCGCCGGCACCGGCGGCTGCACCGCCTACGACGTGGTGCTGATCCTCAGGAAAAGCGGCCAAAGCATATCGGCTTGCGAAGTCCGGCTAAGCTCCGAGCGCGCGGAAACCGATCCCAAGGTGTTCACCAAGATTCACATGCACTTCGTCATACGAGGCAAAGATTTGAAACCCTCAATGGTCGAAAGCGCGATCAAGCTCTCGCACAGCAAATACTGCTCGGCTTCGATCATGCTCGGCAAGACCGCGCAGATCTCGCACGACTACGAAATCCTTCCCGATTAGGCCCGCGCCGCACTAGATCCAGTACGAGAGCGTTGTCATCAAGCGTGCGGCCAGGCGCATGCCGTGTCTGGCGGGTTCAGGTAGCTCGCGTGCCCCGAGCGTTTCGGCCGTGCGCCGGTGTCCGGCCTCTTCCCGTTGCATGCTCTCGATCACCGCCCGCGTCTTGGCGTCGCGGCCCCCGAGCCTTTCGATGTGTCCTTGAAGGTGCTGCTCGACCTGCCGCTCGGTCTCGGCGAGAAATCCGAGATTCCAGCGCTCGCCCAGCCGGCCTGCCGCGTAACCGAGAGCGAGCGAACCCGCGTACCACAGGGGGTTGAGCAGGCTCAGCCGGCCGCCGAGCTCGCGTACGCGTTGGGCACTCCAGGCGAGATGATCGGCCTCCTCGCGCGCCGCCTTCGCGAGAGCGCCCTTGAGGTCTTCGTTCGAAGACGCAAGCGACTGGCCTTGGTAGAGCGCCTGGGCGCACACCTCGCCGCAGTGGTTGACCCGCATCAAGGCCGCCGCGTGGCGGCGCAGTTCGTGGTTGAGGTTTTCCTCGGGTATGGACTCGGCCGGGCTGGGCCGGCGCGCGACCGGCTCGCCCAAGATCAGACGCAATGCCTTGTCGAACTCGAGGACGCAGCGATCGAGGTTGAAGCGCGTGGGGTTCGAGATTTCCATCGGGAGAATGCCTTCGGCATCGAGATGATACCCCGGATTGCCGGTTCCCCCAGGCGGGAAAATCGCAGGCAAAAAAAAAGGCGCCCGAAGGCGCCTTTGGTTTGTTGCTATTCCTGTTACGTCAGAACGAATGCTGCATACCGACCGCCAAGGTCGTGACGTCGCTGCCGGCAGCAAGACCGCCGTTGGTGCCGTTGCCGTTGTTTGCGGCAGGCCCGGCGATGTAATAGTAGTTCGTGCTGATCCCGTTATCGATCTTGTTGTAGGCGAAGTACATCTTGGTCCGCTTGGACATGACATAGTCGTAGCCCAAGGTGATCATTTTCGCCTTTCCTGCCGAGCCGCAGGCCGCGCTGCCGATCGTGAGGTTCCCGGCTCCGGTGTTGGGGTTGAAAGCGGCCGGTTGAGTGCAGCTCTTGCCGCCCGGAGTCTGGCTCCAGCTCGCCCACACCTGGCCCGGGCCCGCGCTCACCCTGCCGTTGATGACACCGGCCGTCACATCCATCCCGTTGCTTACGGCGGTCGCTGAGGTATTCGCATATTTCAGCTTCTCCACTCCGGCGCCGATCTGAGCGATGCCGAAGTCCCACTTGGCGCCGAGCTGAACCGCAGTGTCTTTCGGATTCGGATCCCCGCCGGCAGCCGTGTTCGGACGCAGTCCCTGGTGGGAATCAATCCCGAGGGCGAGCGCCACAGGTCCGCGCGCCCAAGTGACGTTGCCCGAATACTCTTTCTGTTTCGGCACGCCGTTGGGGAAGGAACTCGCGGGCGACTGGTAGTTGGCCAGTGCCGTCATCAGCTTGAACTGCAGACCGGCGAACACCGGCGACCAGTACTGCACCGAGTTGTTGATCCGGCGCGACCACGCGGTGCCGTTGGAGGTCGCTTCGGTCACGCACACGCCATTGGCCCCTGTAACTACGGCACCCGTGGTGTTGTTAATTGTTGATGGGGTACCGTTGGCGTTGCTCACGATGTTCGAGCACAGCGGGTTACCCAGAGCGCCGGTGCTGTCGCCGTTGCCCATGATGATCCCGGAGGATGCGAACCCGCTCGAGGTCACCAGATTGCCCGTACCGTACGCGACCTTGTAAGGCGTGTCCCAGATGCCGAACATGATGTCGCCCAACTCGCTCGAGACGCCGAGACCCGAATTCCGGCCGCCGAAGTGAGAGCCCGTGGTCGCCGAGCTTTCCAGGCGTCCATCCGGCCACGCTCCCGCTTCGAGCTGGAACCACGCGGCCGTGCCGCCGCCCAAGTCTTCTCTGCCGCGCACGCCGATCGCGTTGCCAGGTGAAAAGACGTCGCCTTTTTTCACCTCGGTAATCGTACCTGCGCCGTTCGTCGAATACTTGGAATTCATGATTGTCTCGTCGAGGCGCCCGTAGAGCGTGACTCCGGGGCTGCCGCCGACCTGCGCGAAAGCGAGGCCCGGAGCAGTCACCGCGCCAGCTACCGCGAGTGCCATCAGTTTCTTGTTCATCAATATCTCCTCTCCATATTTGACTCGAGGGCAGCCGCACCGCACCGCCCGCTCTCACCCTTGAACTGGGCTGTTGCAATTTTGCCAATCGAATGTTTCAAGCTCAATAGAACTGTGAACTTTTACGCATCAGAAACCCTGGGGTGTTGCATTTTCGCAACACTGATGCGATACCCTAATTCGAATCAACATGTTAAGAATAGGCGCGCAAGCTCACTTCCGGGGTCGTGCGCCCGCATCATAGCTTCCCCGACCAGGAATACCTGAACCCCTCCCTGTCGCAGCCGCGCGACATGCTCGGCGGAGAGAATCCCGCTCTCGCTCACCGCGATTCGCGGTGCCGAAATCTGCGGCGACAATCCGAGGGTCGTTTCGAGTCGGGTCTCGAAGCTCTGCAGGTCGCGGTTATTGATGCCGATCAGCGGTGTCGCGAGCTCGAGGGCGAGGTCGAGCTCGGCGCGATCATGCACTTCGGCGAGCACCGCCATCCCGAGCGAGGCCGCTACGGCCTCCAGCTCGCGCATTTGCGACAGCTCGAGCGCCGCCACGATGAGCAGAATGCAATCTGCACCGACGGCGCGCGATTCGTACACCTGGTAGGGATCGATCACGAAATCCTTGCGCAACACCGGGAGGCCGCAAGCCGCGCGCGCAGTGGAAAGGTCCTCGGCACGACCCTGAAAAAAACGTTCGTCGGTGAGCACCGAGAGACAGGCCGCGCCGTGCTGCGCGTAGGAGCGGGCGATCGCCGCCGGATCGAATCGTTCGCGAAGAACGCCCTTGCTCGGACTCGCCTTCTTGATCTCGGCGATCACCGCCGGCAGGCCGGCGGTGATTTTCGCGCGCAGTGCGCCGATAAAATCCCGCGGTTTTCCCGCCGCTTCCGCTTGGTGGCGCGCGGCGACCGCGCCCAGGGCTTTCTTGGCCTTTGCGATTTCCTCGGCCTTGACCGCGAGGATCTTGTCCAGGATATCAGCCACGCGCGAGTTGCTGGGTAAATTTCACGAACGCGTCGAGCTTGGCGCGCGCGGCACCGCTCTTGATCAACTCGAACCCCTTCTCCACACCCTCCTCGAGGCTTCCCGCCTTGCCGGCAACGTAGATTGCAGCTCCGGCATTGAGGGCCACGATGTCGCGCGCGGCTCCGGCCTTGTTTTCCAGTGCCGCCACGACCACGTTTCGCGACTCTTCCACCGTCGCCACGCGCAGCGCCTTCGGATCGTGCACGGGCAACCCGAATTTTTCGGGGTGAATCATGTACTCGAGAACTTTGCCGCCTCTCAGCTCCCCGATCATCGTCTGGCCGCTCACCGAGATTTCGTCCAAGCCTTCCAGGCCGTAGACGGTCATCGCGTGGTGCGCGCCGAGCCGCTGCAGCACCCGGACCTGGATCCCGACGAGATCGGGATGAAAAACGCCCATCAGCTGCGTCGGCGCGCCGGCCGGATTGGTGAGCGGTCCGAGAATGTTGAACAGGGTGCGCACGCCGAGCTCGCGCCTCACTGCGGCAGCGTGCTTCATCGCTGCGTGGTGCGCAGGCGCGAACATGAAGCCGACCCCGATCTCGTCGATGCAGCGGCCCACTTGCTCGGGCTTCAGGTTGATGTTCGCGCCGAGCGCCTCCAGCACGTCCGCGCTGCCCGACTGCGAAGACACGGCGCGGTTGCCGTGCTTGGCGACGCGACCTCCCGCCGCGGCGCAAACGAACATGGACGCGGTCGAAATATTGAAGGTGTGTGCCCCGTCTCCGCCGGTTCCCACGATGTCCACCAGGTTGTCCGGATCCTTCACCGTGACCCGCGTCGCGAGCTCGCGCATCACCTGCGCCGCCGCCGTGATCTCACCGATCGTTTCCTTCTTCACCCGCAACCCTACGATGACGGCCGCGATCATGACGGGCGAAATCTGTCCGCCCATGATCTGCCGCATCAGATCGAGCATTTCGTCATGGAATATCTCGCGGTGCTCGATGGTCCGCGTCAGCGCTTCCTGGACCGTGATGCTCATGCCGCCTCCCCTTGCAGGAAATTTTTCAAGAGCGCGTGCCCATGCTCGGTGAGAAAGGACTCGGGGTGGAACTGCACGCCCTCCACAGCGAACTCACGGTGGCGCACGCCCATGATCTCGCCGTCTTCGGACTCCGCCGTGACCTCCAGGCACTTGGGCAGGGTCGCCCGGCGAATCGCAAGGGAATGATAGCGGGTCGCCATGAAGGGACTCGGCAGCCCGCGAAACACGCCGAGGCCGGAATGGCTGATCGTCGAGGTTTTTCCGTGGACGACTTTGCCCGCGTGCACGACCTCGCCGCCGAAGGCCTGGCCGATCGCCTGATGCCCGAGGCACACGCCCAATATCGGGATCAGGCCGGAAAACTCGCGTACCGCAGCGAGTGAGATCCCCGCTTCAGCGGGAGTGCAGGGCCCGGGTGAAATGACGATGCCTTTCGGTTTCATCGCGGCGATGTCCGCCGCCGCGATCTCGTCGTTGCGAAACACCTTGACGTCCGCGCCCAGCTCCCCCAGATACTGCACCAGATTCCAGGTGAAGGAATCGTAGTTGTCGATCATCAGGATCATGCCCGTCTGTCCATCCCGCTCAAGGCGATCTCGGCAGCTCGCAGCACCGCGCGCGCCTTCGCACGGGTTTCCTGCAATTCGCTTTCGGGCACCGAGTCGGCGACGATCCCGGCGCCCGCCTGCACGTGCATCTGGCCCCCTTTCACCACAGCCGTGCGGATCGCAATGGCCAGGTCCATATCGCCGTTGAATCCCAGATAGCCGGCAGCACCCGCGTAGACGCCCCGCTTGTCCGGCTCGAGCTCGTCGATGATCTGCATGGCACGTACCTTGGGCGCGCCGCTTACCGTTCCCGCAGGAAACGCCGCGTGGAACACGTCAACGCAATCCAGCCCGTCCCGAAGCCGCCCTTCCACGTTCGACACGATGTGCATCACGTGCGAGTAGCGCTCGACCGTCATCGTTTCGGTGAGCCGGACGGTCCCCGTCGCGGCCACGCGGCCAACGTCGTTGCGGCCGAGATCGGCCAGCATCACGTGTTCGGCACGCTCCTTCGGATCCGCAAGCAACTCGCGCTCCAGCGCGACGTCCTCGTCTTGCGTCGCCCCGCGGCGGCGCGTTCCGGCGATCGGGCGCACGGTAACCGTACCACGTTCCAGGCGCACAAGGATTTCGGGTGAGGCACTGACCACCTGGAAGTCGCCGAAATCGAAATAGAACATGTACGGTGACGGGTTGATCGAGCGCAGGGCCCGATACAAGGACAGCGAAGACCCGGCAAACGGACGCGACAGACGCTGCGACAGCACGACCTGCATGATGTCCCCGTCGTGAACGTATCGGATTGCACGGCCGACCGCGGCGCGAAACGTGTCGGCGTCGAAATTCGATGCGACCTCCGTCTCCGCGTCGCGCGTCTCGGAAGGCGGTGACAAAGGCAGTCTCAGCGCGCCCAGCAGCTCGCGCAGACGCGCCTGCGCGTCGTGCCAGGCGCGCGGCTTGGCGGGGTCCGCGTACACGACGAGGTAGAGCCTGCCGGAAAGATTGTCGATCACGGCCAGTTCTTCCGAGACCAGCAGCAGCATGTCGGGGCAGCCGACCGGATCGGGCTTGAGCCATCCCCCCGAGAGCCGGGGCTCGATCCAGCGGACCGTTTCGTAACCGAAATACCCGACCAAGCCCCCGCAGAACCGGGGCAAGCCGGGGAGTTCCGCGACACGATAGCGCGAAAGAAACTCGCGCACGAAAGCGAGCGGATCGGCCGCCTGGGACTTCTCTGCGATAACGTCTCCATGCATCACCGTCACCAAGCTCCCGACCGCCCGCAGCCTTACTGGAGCCGCCAGTCCGATGAACGAATAGCGCCCGAAGCGCTCTCCGCCCACTACGGACTCGAGCAGATAGGTGTTGGAGCGGTTGGCAAGCTTCAGATAAAGCGATAGCGGCGTCTCGAGATCGGCGAAGGTCTCTGCAAGGAGCGGAACGCGGTTGAAACCTTGAGCGGCAAGCCGCTTGAATTCTGCTTCGGTCATGACTGCTCCACGAAAACGTTGCGGGGTACTGCGGGTGCGCGCGGGGCGCGCGAGCGACTGCGGCTAGCTGCGCCACCAGCGCCAGCTGCGCGATTGCACCCGTTTCCCGGCGTTTTCGAAGAGCACGATTGACTTACCTTGCGTCTCGTTCAGGGCGCCTACTCTATTACACCCCTGCGCGGCTTGTCCAGAGATGCATTACCTCATAGTGTTGCAACACGCTAAAGCACTTTGCCGGGATTCATGATGCCTTGCGGGTCGAGAGCGCGCTTGAGTTTGCGCATCAGCTCCAGTTCGAGAGGCGACTTGTAGCGCTGGATTTCATCGCGCTTCAGCTGACCGAGCCCATGCTCGGCGCTGATCGAGCCGCCGAGGCGCGCCACGCTGTCGTGCACGATGCGATTGATCGCCGCCGTGTGCATGACAAAAACGCCGGGCGCGACCCCCTCGGGAGCGGAGACGTTGTAGTGCAGGTTGCCGTCGCCGAGGTGACCGAAAGTCACCATTCGGAGCCCCCCATAGGCGCGCTCAAGCTCCGCGTCCGTCGTCGCGATGAACTCGGAAATACGGGAGATGGGAATCGAGACGTCGTGCTTGATATTCGGCCCTTCATGGGCCTGCGCTTCTGAGATGAATTCGCGAAGGCTCCAGAACGCCCGGGACTGGGTTTCGCTCTGCGCGACCGCCGCGTCGAGAATGTTCCTCTCCTCCAGAGCCGCCTCGAGCATGCTTTCGACCAAGACCCTGACGCCTTCACCCGACTGCGTATCGGAGAGTTCCATCAGCACATAGTGAGGGAAGCGGCGCGGGAAAGGTGCTGCGGTATCCCCGAAGTGCTTCAGCACGAGCGAGAGGCAAAAATCGGAGAATAGCTCGAAGCCGGTGAGCCTCTCGCCGCAGGCCCCCAGGGCCCGCTCCAGCAGCGCTACAGCCTTCTCCGGAGTTTCCAGCGCCACGACGGCGGTGGCATGAGACTTGGGCAGGGGAAAGAGCTTCAAGACCGCCGCTGTGATCACGCCGAGCGTTCCCTCGGCACCGATGAAAAGCTGCTTCAGGTCATAGCCGGTGTTGTCCTTGCGCAGACCGCGCAAGCCGTCCCACACCTCTCCCGAGGGCAGCACGACCTCGAGTCCCAGCACGAGCTCGCGAGCATTGCCATAGCGCAGCACCGCGGTGCCGCCGGCGTTGGTGGAAAGATTGCCACCGATTTCGCAGCTTCCCTCGGCGGCGAGGCTCAATGGAAACAGCCGGCCGGCCTCTTCGGCGGTATTTTGCAGCTTGGCCAACACGCACCCGGCCTCCACCGTCATGGTGTTGTTTCGGGTATCGATCGCGCGGACCCGGTTCATGCGCGAAAGGTTGAGGACGATCTGCGTACCGCTTGCATCCGGCGTTGCGGCGCCGCAAAGGCCCGTGTTTCCGCCCTGTGGGACGATCGCCGTGCGCGATTCGGCGCAGGCGCGCACCACCTCGGCCACCTCGGCGGTCGAGGCCGGCTTGACGACCGCGGCCGGCTTGCCTACGTAGCGTTTGCGCCAGTCGCTCGCGTAGGGGGCGACCTCCTGAGGCAACGTGATCAGCCCCGCTGGCCCGACGATGGCCTGAATTTCTTCGATGAACGATCTCATTTCGGCCTCATGGCGCGGCCGCGCAGTACTCTGCGATACCCGTCTCTAGCCGACGGACTTGAGCGCGTCTCGCATCTGCGAGAGCGTCGCCCGGTAGTCCTTCGAGCCGAAAATCGCGGAGCCCGCGACGAAGGTATCGGCCCCGGCGCGCGCGATGCCGGCGATGTTCCCGGCGTTTACGCCGCCGTCCACTTCCAGCATGATTGCGCGCCCCGCGTCGTCGATTTTCCTGCGCGCGTCGCGCAACTTTTCCAGGGCGTGGGGAATGAATTGCTGCCCGCCAAATCCAGGATTCACCGACATGATGAGAACCAGGTCGAGCTTGTGCAGGACGTTATCGAGGTAGCACAGCGGCGTAGCGGGGTTCAATACTAGGCCCGCTTTGCAGCCCGAGTCGTGGATCAAGCCGATGGTGCGATCGACGTGCTCGCTCGCCTCAGGGTGGAAGCTGATGATGTTCGCCCCGGCGCGAGCGAAATCCGGAATGATCCGATCGACCGGTCTGACCATCAAGTGCACGTCGATCACGCTTTCGGTGAGCGGGCGGATTGCCTCGCACACGACCGGCCCCACCGTGAGGTTCGGGACGTAGTGATTGTCCATCACGTCGAAGTGGATCATGTCGGCTCCGGCTGCGACAACCGCAGCCACCTCATCGCCGAGCCGCGCGAAGTTTGCCGACAGGATGCTCGGTGCGATTCGGAACGTGCGTGCAGGCATCGCTGGAAATTCTACTTGGATTCGCCCGGGGCCGCATGAAACGGCGATCATCTCGCCCTTGTCAGTCCGCGCGATTTCGTGTGGAATGACCGCATGGTCGCGGAGAAAAAATACGAGGTCACGGTCTCCTCCCAGACGCAATACATCCCGGAGCAGTCCGACGAGCAGAACTCCCGCTTCGTCTTCGCCTATTCCATCACGATCCGCAACAACGGCAGTCTCCCCGCCCAGCTGATCTCGCGACACTGGATCATCACCGACGGCCGCAACCAGGTGCAGGAAGTGCGGGGTTTGGGCGTGATCGGCGCTCAGCCGCTGCTCAAACCCGGGGAAAGCTTCGAGTACACGAGCGGCACCGCGATCGCGACGCCGGTCGGGACGATGCGAGGCAGCTACCAGATGGTGGCCGAAGACGGCACTCAGTTCGACGCACCGATTCCCGAGTTCACGCTGTCGGTACCCCGTGTCCTGCACTAGTGCCGTTCGCGGTCCTCGTTTTCCGGCCTGCGCGGCAGCGTCCACCACACGAGGAATGCGACGAGTGCAAGCGCCAGTCCCGCTTCGAGCAAGATGATCCACAATCCGGAACGCACTTTGGCGACGCCCTCTCCAAGCCTCGGAAGCCGATGATAGAGCACTGGCGCTGGTCCTCCCTCGCGGCCGCGGCCTTGATCGCAGGCTGCGCTCTCCAGCCGCTGCCGGACGGGGGTTGCCCGTGTCCCGGGCAGCCTCCTGTCGCCCCTCGAAGCAACGCGCTCGAGCCCGTCGATTTCGGAGCGCTGACGGGCTGGAAGGATGGCGAGCAGGCGGCGGCCTGGCCCGCTTTCCTCGCATCCTGCCAGGCGTTGCGCTGGCGTGAGGCGTGGCGCGGTGTGTGTGCGCGAGCGACGGAGCTTCGCTCGCCCAGCGACGAGGAGGCACGGCGCTTCCTGGAAGAATATTTCACTCCGTGGCGTCTCGCCAACTCCGACGGCGCAATCGAGGGGCTGGTCACGGGTTACTACGAACCGCTCCTGCGCGGCAGCCGCGCCAAGGCCACGCCGTTTGTTCACCCTCTATACGGTCCGCCGGATGACCTGCTCACCATCGACCTTTCCGCGATCAACCCGGACTTGCGCGGCATGCGCTTGCGCGGGCGCGTCGAGGGAAAGCGTGTCGTACCGTATTACTCGCGCGCGGAAATCGCTCGCGGCGCCGCACCCGTCGCCGGAAAGGAAATCCTGTGGGTCGATGATCCGATCGAAGCCTTTTTCCTCCAGATCCAGGGTTCAGGAAGGGTCCAGCTCGAGGGCGGAGAGACGCTGCGTATCGGCTACGCGGACCAAAACGGCCACCCTTTTCAATCGATCGGGCGCTACCTCGTCGAGCGCGGCGAGATCCAGCTCGCCGAAGCTTCGATGCCTGCGATCAAGGCCTGGGCGGCGGCGAATCCGAAACGTCTGGAAGAGCTGCTCAACCAGAACCCGAGCTTCGTGTTTTTTCGCGAACTGCCACTCGCCGACCCTGCGAGCGGCCCCGTCGGCGCGCTCGGCGTCCCGCTCGCGCCGGGCCGCTCGATCGCCGTCGATCCGCGCTACGTCCCGCTTGGAGCTCCGGTATTTCTCGCGACGACGTTTCCGGCGAGCGCGACACCGCTCACCCGCCTGGTCCTCGCTCAGGATACGGGAGGCGCGATCCGCAATCCGGTGCGCGCGGATTTCTTCTGGGGGTTCGGTCCCGAAGCGGGCGCGCAAGCGGGCCGCATGCGGCAACAGGGGAGGATGTGGGCCCTTCTCCCGAGGGACCTAAAACCCGCTCCAACCGGCCCCGTGACGCCCTGAAGCCGGGTGCGCACGCCAAAAGTTTATTTCTTGGCCTCGCCGATCAGTTTGACCAGTTCTTCGGGCCGCGCGCCGAGGATTCGCTCCCCGTTTATCGTGAAGCTGGTTGGCGTCGCTCTCACGCCGATTTTCTGACCGAGGGCAAGCCACTTGTCGACCGGCGCGTTGCAGGAGGGCGCGGCCGCCGGCTCACGAGCGTTCAGCATGAAATCGTAGTAGGCCTTGGCCCGGTCGGGCGCGCACCAGATGGCACGCGCCTTGTCCGGCGATTCGGGCCGGAGAATGGGGTAGAGGAACGTATAGATCGTGATGTCGTCCTGCCGCAACAGCGCGCGGTCGAGGTTCTTGCAATAGGGGCAGAACGGGTCGGAGAAAATGGCCACCACCCGCTTGCCGTTGCCCCGCACCTGCCTGATCGCGAGATCGAGCGGCAAATCCTCGAACTTGATCGCGGTAAGTTTTTGCTGGCGCTCTTCGGTGAGATTCTTCTGAGAGCGCGCATCGATAATGTCGCCCTTGAACACGAAGTTCACCTGCTCGTCGGTGTAGAACAGCGTCTCCCCGACCACGATCTCGTACAGGCCGGCATAGGACGTCTTGGTCACGCTCTGCACTTTGATGCCGTCGAAGCGGGCCTCGACGCCTCGCCTCACCGAAACCTCATCGGCGAACGCGCTCGCGGTGAGAATCGCTGCCAGAAACAGAGCCGGTAGCCGCAATCTCATGATGGTTCCTTGTGATGAAGGCCTCCGCCCATTCCCATGGCGCGGCGCGCAAGCAGCGTTTTGATGACCGGATTGGAGTTCGTCAGGTTCAATCCGAAATTGCGGATCCGCGCGGCTACTCGGTGGTTCGCATCAAAAAGCCGGAACAACCCGTCCGTGACCCAGCGCAATGCGAGTATATCCTCGGCACGGGCGCGCTCATAGCGCCGCAGCAGGAGACGATCTCCCGGGTCGGGGGCTCCGCGGAGCAGGTCAGCGAGCGAGTGCGCGTCACCCAATCCCAGATTGACTCCCTGCCCGGCGAGTGGATGCACGACGTGCCCCGCGTCGCCGATGAGCGCTATCCTCCCCTGCGCCATCCGGTCGGCAAACATGCAACTCAAGGGAAAGGCGGCAGGCGGGGTGAGCGGCTCCAGGGCGCCCAGAGCTTCCTCGCCCGCTTCGCTCACGCGAGCGCAAAGCGCGGCGGGCGTGAGGGCGAGCAGTTCGCGGGCATGCGCCTCTCGCGTGGACCAGACCATCGAGACGCGCCGGTCGGGCAGTGGCAGATAGGCGAGCACCCCGTCGCGGCGAAACCATTGATACGCGATATGGCGATGCGCCCGC
This sequence comes from Betaproteobacteria bacterium, assembly GCA_005884335.1. Classification (GTDB taxonomy): domain Bacteria; phylum Pseudomonadota; class Gammaproteobacteria; order Burkholderiales; family SG8-39; genus VBDM01. Next base: position 14,203 of record VBCJ01000008.1, read on the forward strand.
GCGCAGGCGAAGTTGCCGACGATGCCGAGCTGGGCGTAGCTCCCGGCTCGGGCTTCGATGCCTGCGGCACGCCGCGCCCACGAGTCGACCCCGTCGGCGCCGACCGCGAGTTTCGCCGTGACCACGTTGCCGTCTTCCAGACCGATTTCGACGCGATCCTCCCTGCGGCACAGTTCCGACGGCACCGCCGGACACAGCAACGAGAGATTTCGCTGGCGCTCGAGGCCTTGCCACAGCGCATGGTGAAGCCGGCCGGATTCGACTGTCGCAGCGAGTTGCAGCACCCCCGACTCGTAAGCGGAAAAATCCAGCCGCGAGCTCCCGTCATCGCCGAACACCCGCATGGCGTAAATCGGCGTGACGCGCGCGGCTTCGAGGCACCGCCACGCACCGATGCGATCGAGAAACGCGATGCTCGCCGGAGTCAGCGCGTAGACGCGCGAGTCCCACTCGGGATCCAGCGCAGCCGGCGCCTTGCGCTCGATGAGCGCAAGCCTGAGCCTGCTTTCGGCAAGCGCCGCTGCCAGGCTTGCCCCGGCAAGCCCTCCACCGATGATGGCGAGGTCGAAATCCACTCGTGGATTGTACCCGCGAAGGGAGTCTTCCTTGACAACCATTCAACGCAAAACGGATAATTTCCGGTTTTCCGTGGCGAATTAGCTCAGCTGGTTAGAGCGACGGAATCATAATCCGCAGGTCCGGGGTTCGAGTCCCTGATTCGCCACCATTTCTCTCTCTCTGAGCGAGCGACCATGGCCCCACACCGCGCCGCATGCCTTGCGCTCCTACCGGTCCTCCTATGGGCCGCATCGGTTCTCGCTCAGGCACGGCCGAGCCCTATCCCGCAGGACTCCAGGCGAGGCTACATCCGGCACGTCGAAGAGATGGCCGTAACCGTAGACGACAAGGCGATGCAGCTCGCCGCGGGCGCTGTCATCCGCGACCAGCAGAACCTGATCATCGTGCCGGTGACCATTCCGCGCGGGGGAGCCTGGGCCGCCTACAAGCTGGATCGCGACGGGCAGATTTTTCGCGTGTGGCTGCTGACGCCCGATGAACTCGCGCGGCCGAGCCCCGAGGGCGGATGACATGACGAAAAAGCTGTTCATTCGGACATTCGGCTGCCAGATGAACGAGTACGACTCGGACAAGATGGCGGACCTGCTGCGCGCGGCGAAAGGTTTCGAGATCACCGACCAGCCTGAAAATGCGGACCTGATCCTGTTCAACACCTGCTCGGTGCGCGAGCGGGCGCAGGAAAAGGTATTTCACGATCTCGGGCGCGTGAAACACCTGAAGCAGGCGCGGCGCGACCTTCTCATCGGAGTGGGCGGCTGTGTCGGGAGCCAGGAAGGCGCGGCCATCGTGGCGCGCGCGCCCTATGTCGATCTCGTGTTCGGCCCGCAGACGCTGCACCGGCTTCCGGAACTGATCGACGCTCGGCAAAGCTCCGGCCGGCCGCAGGTGGACGTCTCCTTCCCCGAAATCGAGAAATTCGACAGGCTTCCACCGGCTCGCGTCGTCGGACCGAGCGCCTTCGTATCGATCATGGAAGGCTGCAGCAAGTATTGCAGCTTCTGCGTCGTCCCCTATACGCGCGGCGAGGAATTCTCCCGCCGCTTTGACGACGTCCTCACCGAGGTCGCGGACCTCGGCGACCAGGGTGTGAAAGAAGTGACTCTGCTCGGCCAGAACGTCAACGCCTATCGCGGCAGGATGGCGGACGGAGCAATCGCGGATTTTGCTCTGCTGCTCGAGTACGTCGCAGAGGTACCCGGTATCGAGCGCATCCGCTACACCACTTCGCATCCCAAGGAATTCACTCAACGCCTCATCGACGCCCACGCCCGGA
>VBCJ01000161.1 GCA_005884335.1 Betaproteobacteria bacterium
GTTTCGCGGGTCTTCTGTCCCATGTTCTGCACGCGCGAATGGCACGGGACGTGGTAGGACACTTTTCCGAGCGCGGTCTTGAAGTCGGTCTTGAGCAGCCCGTCACGCTTGCGCAGGACGAAGTACTCGAACGGGTCGAACATCGCCTCGCTTACCGCCTTGACCTCGGCATCGTCGGGAAACAGCAGCGGCAGCTCGCTCTTGTACATCAGCGTGCATGACGGCACGGCGGTAAGAATCGCGTAGCCTTCGCGCGCGAGCTTGACGAGTCGCGGAACGTTCACCGCCTTCAGGCGCGCGACGCCCTCGAGATCACCGAGCTCGAGCTTGGGCATGCCGCAGCAGGCTTCTTTCTCCACGACCAGGTAGGGAATCTCGTTGTGATCCAGAACCGCGAGCAGGTCGTGGCCGATGCCCGGCTCGTTGTAATTCACATAACAGGTCGAAAATACCGCGACTTTCCCCGGCGTGCGCTCACCGCTGCGGGCCTCATGGCTTCGGCTCGCGGCGGCCTGTCCGCGAAACGTGCCGGGGCTGTAGGGCGGCAGCTTGCGCTCAGGGTGGACGCCGATCGCCTTTTCCATGAGCGAGCGCGCGGCGGCATTCCGGTTGACCGCGTTCACGACCTGCGCCACGACAGGGATGGCGGCGAGCTTGCCGATGGCGTCGGTTGAGGAAAGCAGCCGGTCTCGCAGTTTCACCTCCCCTTTCCTGAATTTGACCGCTTTGGCACGCAGCATCAGGTGCGGGAAATCCACGTTCCAGGGATGCGGCGGCACGTACGGGCATTTCGTCATGTAGCACATATCGCAGAGGTAGCACTGGTCCACGACCTTCCAGAACTGCGACTTCTCGACGCCGTCGACCTCGAGCGTTGCGCTTGCGTCCACGAGATCGAAGAGCGTCGGAAACGCCGTGCACAGGTTGACGCAGCGCCGGCATCCGTGACAGATGTCGAACACCCGCTCCATTTCGCCGAGAAGCTTCGCTTCCTCGTAGAACTCCGGCGCGCGCCACGCGACAGGATGGCGCGTCGGCGCTTCGAGATTTCCCTCGCGTACGGTCATTTTCGGTATCGTCCGCGAGGTGAGTCGCTACCGCCTAGTCGGCGAGCGCGTCGAGTGCCTTCTGGAAACGGTTGGCGTGCGAGCGCTCCGCCTTGGCGAGCGTCTCGAACCAGTCGGCGATCTCGGAGAAACCTTCCTGACGCGCGGCCTTCGACATGCCGGGGTACATGTCGGTGTATTCGTGGGTCTCTCCGGCAATGGCGGCCTTCAGATTCAAGCGCGTGCCGCCAAACGGGAGGTCCGTCGCCGGATCGCCGCATTGCTCCAGGTATTCGAGATGGCCGTGGGCGTGGCCGGTTTCGCCCTCGGCGGTAGAACGGAACACCGCTGCGACGTCGTTTTGCCCTTCAACGTCGGCTTTCGCCGCAAAGTAAAGATAGCGGCGGTTTGCCTGTGATTCGCCTGCAAATGCCGCTTTGAGATTGCCGTGGGTCTTGGAGCCTTTGAGCTGCATGGATGCCTCCGTATGTTGAACTGAATTAGACTGACTCTAAATAATAGACGAAGGATAATATTTGCGATACCCTGGTGTCAAGCGCGAATCAATGCCCCAGAGCCGCCTAGATTTGGGCAAGGGTGGCCTGTGCAGCTGGCGCCACGTTTCTTCGCAACGGGGCGCAGCGTTAGGCACTCAGCGCGATGCGATTTCCGCAGGAAGAGGCTTGCGACCCTGGCCGCGAAACAGATAGCGGGCAAGCTCGGTGAGCGCGTGCTGGTAGACCTCTCGCTTGAAATCGATCACGGAGTCAAGGGGTACCCAATAGCCGTTCCAGCGCCAGGCGTCGAATTCGGGGCGCTCCGAAGCCCGCAGGCGCACATCGCACTCGCGCCCGACCAGCCGAAGCAGGAACCAGATCTGCTTCTGCCCCCGGTAATTGCCGCGCCAATCCCGCTTGAGCCACTGCACCGGCACCTCGTAGCGCAGCCAGTTGCGCGTCCGGCCCAGGATTTTCACGTGGGTGGGCAGCAGGCCCACTTCTTCCCGCAGTTCGCGGTACATCGCCTGCACAGGCGTTTCCCCAAGCTTGATCCCGCCCTGCGGAAACTGCCAGGAGTGTTCCTTGACGCGCTTGCCCCAGAAAACCTCGTTGCGCCCGTTGCAGAGGATGATGCCGACGTTCGGCCGATAGCCGTCTCGATCGAGCATACGCAATCCAGCAAAAGTCTGTCCACGCCCATTCTTTCACAAATCGCCGGCGATTTGAAGGCGAAGCCGCCCCGCGGCTGCGGGGCGTGCGAGTTCAAGTAGAATGTCGCGTCCTGGCTCGCTCCCCCCGGCTATGCGCACTTCGCGATACTTTCTTGCAACGCTCAAGGAGGCCCCTGCTGACGCGGAGCTCGTCAGCCACAAGCTGATGGTCCGCGCGGGCCTTATCCGGAGACTCGCCGGCGGAATTTACACCTGGATGCCGCTCGGACTTCGGGTAGTTCGCAAGGTCGAGGCCATCGTGCGGGAGGAAATGAATCGCGCCGGAGCGATCGAGCTCTTCATGCCGGCGGTTCAACCAGCGGAGCTATGGCAGGAGTCGGGGCGCTGGCGGAAGTACGGACCGGAGTTGCTGCGCTTCAAAGACCGTCACGAACGCGATTTCTGCGTCGGCCCCACGCACGAGGAGGTGATCACCGACATCGCGCGCCGCGAAATTCGCAGCTATCGGCAGCTACCCCTGCATTTCTATCAGATCCAGACCAAGTTCCGTGACGAGATCCGGCCGCGCTTCGGCGTCATGCGCGGGCGCGAGTTCACCATGAAGGACGGCTATTCCTTTCACGCCGACTACGCCGACCTCCAACGCGAATACCGGAATATGTACGACACTTATACGCGGATCTTCGTCCGCCTGGGGTTGAAATTCCGCGCTGTTGCCGGCGACCCCGGTGCGATCGGCGGCACCGAGTCACAGGAATTTCACGTCCTCGCCGAATCGGGCGAGGACGCCATCGCTTACTGCCCGCAGTCCGAGTACGCGGCGAATGTGGAGCTCGCCGAGGCCGTAGCGCCGAAGGCTGCCCGAAGCGCTCCGGCGGAGAAAATGAAGAAGGTCGCGACCCCCGATAAGACCCGTTGCGAAGATGTCGCGAACTTGCTTGGCGTACCGATTGAGAAAACCGTGAAGGCGATCGCCATTGTGCGCGAGGAAGCTCAAAAGGGAGCATCGGGGTCGTTTGCAATGCTGCTCGTTCGTGGCGACCACGATCTGAACGAGATCAAGACCCAGAAGGCGATCGGCACTTTCCGGTTCGCAAGAGACGAAGAAATCGAACGGATATTAAAGTGCCGCCCCGGCTACCTCGGACCGGTCAGCAGCGTACCTTTGAACCTCTACGCCGATCGCACGGTAGCGGCAATGAGCGATTTCGTCTGCGGCGCAAACGAGGCGGGATTCCACTTCACCGGCGTCAACTGGGGACGTGACCTCCCGGAGCCCGGGCAGATCGCAGACATCCGCAAGGTTGTTGCCGGCGATCCCAGCCCCGACGGGAAGGGGAATTTGGAAATCGTCCGGGGGATCGAGGTCGGCCACATCTTTCAGCTGCGCACCCAATATTCGGAATCCATGAAAGCGACGTTTCTCGACGAGGCGGGCAACAGTCGTCCTTTCGAGATGGGTTGCTATGGAATGGGCATCACCCGCATCGTGGCCGCCGCGATCGAGCAGAACCACGACGAGCACGGAATCGTCTTCCCGGAGCCGATCGCGCCGTTCCATGTCGCCCTGGTTCCCATCGGCTACGGCAAGAGCGCCGCGGTACGCGATGCCGCCGACTCGATCTATCGCGTGCTCACCGGAGCCGGTTTCGAGGTGCTACTGGACGATCGCGACGAGCGGCCGGGTGTGATGTTCGCCGACATGGAGCTCATCGGTATTCCCCACCGCATCGTTGTCGGCGAACGCAGCCTCAAGGACGGATTGATCGAGTATCAAGGCCGGCTCGACAAGCAGACGAAGAAGGTCCCGCTCGGCGATCCGCTTGCCCCGCTGCGCACGGGCTCATGCTGAAGGGCACCGGCCTGGCGCTGATCGGGATCGCGTTCCCGGGCCTTGCTCTCGCAGGAGCCCAGATCTACGAGCCGCTCGCCGTCGAGGTGCGTGCGGGCCTGCAGGCGTCGATCGCGGACAAGCCGGCGCCGCGTCATGCCTTTGCCGATTCGGAGTCGGCGGTCGACTGGCTCGCCGAAATGTCGCATCGCCTTGAAGCGAGAATGCCCAACTTCCAGTCGCGCGTGGAGTTCCTGCGCACAGTGCACTTCGAGGCGAACCGCGCCGGGCTTGACCCACAGCTCGTGCTTGCCGTGATCCAGATCGAGAGCAATTTTCGCAAATACGCCGTATCGCGCTCGGGTGCCCGAGGCTACATGCAGGTCATGCCCTTCTGGGTGGGATTGGTCGGCCGCCAGGGCGATAACCTGTTCAGTCTGCGCAACAACCTTCGCTACGGCTGTGTCATCCTGAAGTACTACCTCGATCGTGAAAAAGGGAACCTGTTTCGCGCGCTGAGTCGCTATAACGGATCGCTGGGCAAGCCCGAATATCCCAACATGGTGATCGGCGCCTGGCGCAGCGTGTGGCGCTACCAGGGCAAGCTTGCCTTGGCTCCCGGCGATTGTAGCGGACTCACGCGGTCTCACTCTCGAGCAGGCGCTTGAGCGAAAGATTGAGGGCTTCGTCGGCACGCGCCGCGAACTGCTCAAGGAGCGTCCGCAAGGCTTTGCTGCGCTCTGTGCCCGAGGTCACTCTGCCATCCAACACGAACTCGCGGTAGACCTCGGCTACGAGGAGCCGCTCGGTATCGCAGACCAATCCGTAACGGCTGCCCGCGGACTTGGTGACCCAGCCGCGCGCAACCATTCGCTCAAGGTGTGATTCAGTTCGATCGCCGGTGAGCGATGCGCGCTCGGCGATCTGCCCCATCCCCAGCAGCTCCGGGCCCTGCTGCGCGCGCGCAAGCACGAGGAGCAACGCCAGCGCTTCGGCGAAACCGGATCCGGAAGGGCGTCTTGCGACTTCCCGCAGCACGGCAAAATCCGGTGCGAGCGCCGTGATCAGCGCGCCGATTACGATCACAACCCAGGATAAATAGATCCACAGGAGGAATATCGGGATCACCGCGAACGCGCCGTAGACTAGCGTATAAGTCGGAAATTTCGCTATATAGATTGCAAAACTGCGTTTCATGATCTCGAACGCGAGCCCTGCGACGAGGCCTCCGATGAGGGCGTGGCGCGGCCTCACGGCGCGGTTCGGCACGACATAGTAAAGCAGGGTGAACGCGGCGCAGGTGAGCACGAAAGGAACGAACCCGAGAATCGCCGAGCCCACGAAGGGAATCTGCCGCGAGAGGCCGAGCGACGCGCTGACTATATACGAAGTCATCGACAAACTCGCGCCGATCAGTACGGGTCCGAGCGTGAGCGTTGCCCAATAGACGAGGATGCGTTGTCCCACGGGACGCGGGCGTGAGACCCGCCAAATCGAGTTGAACGCACGTTCTATCGTGAACATCACCAAGAAAGCAGTGACCGCGAGCAGCGCAGTGCCGAGAGCGGTCAACCGGCCGGCCTGACCCGAGAATTGTTCAATGTATGCGGTGACTACTTTCCCTGCTTTCTCGGGCAACATATTCGCGAGCAGGAATGCGTGGATGTGCTCTCCCAGCCCTGAAAAAACCGGAAACGCCGCCATGAGCCCGAGCGTGATGGTGACAAGCGGCACCAGCGCAAGGAGCGTCGTAAAGGTCAGACTCGAGGCGATCTGCAAACAGCGATCCTGGTTGAACCGCCTGAACACGTGCGCGAGGAAGCGGCCCAGCTGTCGCAGGAGAAAGGGAATGGGATGCATGAATCGGGACGTGAACGTCGCCTATAATACCAGCCCCGTTTCCGACCTTCGCCGATGAGCGACATTCTGGTTCTCTACTATAGCCACCGCGGCTCGGTGCGCGAGATGGCTCAGTGGATCGCGCGCGGCATTGAGGAAATCGGCGGCGCGAGCGCCCGGTTGCGCACGGTACCGCGAATGACGAGTTCGACCGAGGGAGCCGAGGCCGCCGTTCCCCCTTCGGGTCCGCCGTACTGCGAAGTGCGCGACCTGGAAGAATGCGTCGGGGTCGCCCTTGGCAGCCCGACACGCTTCGGCAACATGGCGGCCCCGATGAAGCACTTCTGGGACGGGACCTCGGACTTGTGGCTGAGAGGCACGCTCGCGGGCAAGCCGGCGGCGCTGTTCACCTCCACTGCCAGTCTGCATGGAGGTCAGGAGACGACTTTGGTGTCGATGATGCTGCCGCTGCTTCACCACGGCATGCTGATCGTCGGTCTGCCCTACACCGAGCGCGAGCTCTTCGATACGCGATCAGGCGGAAGTCCGTACGGCGCGACCCATGTGTCCGGTCTCGCATCGGATCGTGCCTTCGATGACGCCGAACGCAGTCTTTGCCGCGCGCTCGGCCGCAGGCTCGCAACGACGGCGCTGAAGCTTGCACGGTGAGTCGCGGCGCCGACGCTAGACGTCAACTGGCCTCTTGCCGGGCGGGCGTGCTGTCGACCTTGTCCCAACGGCACGGCGGACATCCGTTCGGTTCGCTCGTCCCCTACGCGCTCGATCATCAGGGCAGGCCGGTGATTCTCGTCAGCCGCCTCGCCGAGCACACCCGCAACATGGAAGCCGACCCCCGCGCCAGCCTGCTCGCCCATGACGCGGCGCTCGACCCGCTGGCGGGTGCCCGCGTCACGCTGCTCGGCAGGGCAGTGCCGCTCGAGGCGTCGAACCCGGCCGCAGAGCGCTATCGGCGTCTGTTCCCCGATTCGGAAGGACTCCTTGCGCTGGGCGATTTTTCGTTTTTCGTTCTCGAACCGCTCGCCGTGCGTTTCATCGAAGGTTTCGGCTCGATCCACTGGATATCGGCCGCGGAATACTTGGATTCCGACGTTCGCGCATAAGCGGTCGCCGATCCTTCACCCCTGCGGGTTGATTCGCTGCGTGCCCTGCAGCTTGTTGAGCGCATTGACGTAGGCCTTGGCCGAGGCGACGACGATATCGGTGTCGGCGCCTACGCCGTTGACGATCCTCCCGCCTTTCGCGAGGCGCACGGTCACTTCGCCCTGCGACTCGGTCCCCTGCGTCACGGCATTCACGGAGAAGAGCAGCAGTTCGGCGCCGCTCTTGGCCACGCGCTCGATCGCCTTGAAAGTCGCATCCACCGGGCCGTCGCCGTCGGCGTCGGCCTTGCGCTCCTTACCGGCCTCGGTGAGCACGAGCTTCGCGTGCGGACGCTCGCCGGTGCCGCTTGCCTGGCTCATCCGCACCAACTGCCAGTGCTCCGCAGCAGCGGCCGTCGCTCCGTCGGATACGAGCGCGTGCAGGTCCTCGTCGAAGATGTCGGCTTTCTTGTCGGCAAGGTCCTTGAAACGCTGGAACGCCTTGTTGTAGGCGTCCTCTCCGTCGAGTTCGATACCGAGCTCCTTGAGCCGCTGGCGGAAGGCGCTTCGACCCGAAAGCTTGCCGAGCACGATCTTGTTCGCCGTCCAGCCTACGTCCTCGGCGCGCATGATCTCGTAGGTATCGCGGCTCTTCAGCACGCCGTCCTGGTGGATGCCGGAAGCATGCGCAAAGGCGTTCGCGCCCACCACCGCCTTGTTGGGCTGCACCACGAATCCGGTGATCTGAGACACGAGACGCGAGGCCGGGACAATCTGGCTGGTGTCGATTCGCGTCTGGAGGTTGAAGAAGTCACCGCGGGTGCGCACCGCCATCACCACCTCCTCGAGCGAGGTGTTGCCGGCGCGCTCGCCCAGGCCGTTCACCGTGCACTCGATCTGGCGCGCACCCCCGATCGTGACCGCAGCGAGCGAGTTCGCCACCGCCATGCCGAGATCGTTATGGCAATGCACCGACCACATGGCCTTGTGGGAGTTCGGGACCTTCTCACGCAGCCTCCTGATGAACTCGCCGAACTGCTCGGGTACCGCGTAACCGACTGTGTCGGGGATGTTGATGGTGCTGGCGCCTTCCTTGATTACCGCCTCGAGCACGCGGCAAAGAAAGTCGGGGTCGGAGCGACTGCCGTCCTCGGGCGAGAACTCGATGTCATCTCGGTGCTTGCGCGCGAAGCGCACTGAGAGCGTCGCCTGCTCGAGCACTTGCTCGGGCGTCATGCGCAGCTTCTTCTCCATATGGAGCTCGCTCGTCGCGATGAAAATGTGAATGCGTCCGGATTTCGCGTTCTTGAGCGCATCGATCCCGCGCTGGATGTCGCGATCGTTGGCGCGGCACAGGCCGGCCACAGTCGACTCCTTGATCACGCCCGCAACCGCCTGCACCGCCTCGAAATCGCCGTTCGAAGAGGCCGGGAAGCCCGCCTCGATCACATCGACGCGCATGCGCTCCAGTTGCCGCGCAATGCGCAACTTCTCCTCCTTGGTCATCGAAGCACCGGGGCTCTGCTCGCCGTCGCGCATGGTCGTGTCGAATATGATCAATCGTTCCTTCATGGTGCTGCTCCATATCGAATGCTTGAGATCGTTCCGCGACGCCTGCTTGCGCCGCGACCGGGTACTGCCGAATTGGGTTTGGGATTATGTGCGCGCGAGGCGCAGCAGCAGACCCGCCAGAGGCAGGTTGCCGAGGGTGAGGCCGAGAGCAATGCTGCGGAAATGCATGCGCGGAATATAGCGGGTTTCTCCGGCTACTGCAACTGGGAAGGCCGGCGTTTCTTCCACACCCAGTATACGTATCCGGACAGCCCGTACGCGACAAAAAGCAGAAACAGCACGATCGGCGGGTCCGAGATTGATCCCCGCGTAAAGAGTCAGACATGCGGCCACCCAAGGCATGCCATATTCGCCGACGGGGATCTTGTTGTCGATTGCGAGCCACAGAAACCCAGCAACCAGCGCCGCCGCCGCCGGGCTCGGCAGTCCCTGAAAGAAACGCTTGTCGACCACTTCGATATTGGTGTTGAATCGCGCAAGGCGCAGCGCCGCCCCGATGCAGTAAACCAGCGCCGGAATCCACCCGACCCGCCCCAGGTCCTTGAGCGCCCATTCGTACATCACCAGCGCCGGCGCCGCGCCGAAGCAAACCATATCGGACAGCGAATCGTATTCCGCCCCAAATGCGCTCTGGGTGTGGGTCAGGCGCGCGACGCGCCCGTCCAAGGTATCGAGGATCATCGCCACGAAGATGGCTTTGGCGGCGTCGTCGAAATGATGGTCCATCGCCTGCACGATGGCGTAGAACCCCGCGATCAACGCGACGGTCGTGAAGATATTCGGCAGGAGATAGATACCGCGGCGGCGGATCTCGGTGTTCAGCAGCGGCTTGCGGAAATTGTGTTTAAACATGATCGGCAAGCGTGGCGATCACTGTGCTCGTCGCGTAGACCTTGTCACCCAGCGCCGCCGTGATCGTCGCGCTTTTTGGGATGTAGAGGTCCACGCGCGAACCGAAGCGAATGAATCCGAAACGCTGGCCTCGTGCGAGGCTGTCGCCTTCTCGAACATAGCAGAGAATACGCCTTGCGATCAGGCCTGCAACCTGTACGCAGGTGACATCGGCCCCTTCGGTCGTGCGCAGCCACAACGCGTTGCGCTCGTTCTCCAGGGAGGCTTTGTCGAGCGCAGCGTTCACGAAACGTCCGGAATTGTACCAGCGCTTCTTTACCTCGCCATCCACGGGGGAGCGGTTTGAATGCACATTGAAGACATTCATAAACACGCTGACCTTGATGGCCTCACGCTCGAGGTAGGGATCGCGGGCCCGTTCCACCGCTACGATTCGCCCGTCGGCGGGCGAGACCACGGTGTGCGCGTCGCCGGGCACCTGCCGCGGCGGATCGCGAAAAAACTGCAAAACGAAAAACGCGGCAAGCCAGATCGGAGCCGACCACCAACCGATCAGCCAGCCCGCTGCGATCGCCACGACAACCGCCGCGGCGACGAAGGGCCAGCCCTCGCGTGCAATGATCGGGTACGGATAGGTCGCGCTCATTGCGGCCCTGCTAGCCTGTCGCGCCCCTAGTT
>VBCJ01000009.1 GCA_005884335.1 Betaproteobacteria bacterium
CAAAGCGGTTACAATCCTCGCCATACAAGCGTACAAGTGAACGATTGAATACTTGCACATTATGAGCAACCTGTCAAACCGGGAATTCAAGACCGAGCTCTTCGAGCAGTTCGCGCGCGTCAGCCAAGCGCTTTCGAGCGGTAAGCGGCTGGAATTGCTGGAGCTTCTGGCGCAAGGAGAACGCAGCGTGGACGCGCTGACGCAGCTCACGGGCATGACCGCAGCCAATACCTCGCAGCACTTGCAGCAACTCCGCAAGGCGGGGCTGGTGGCGTCCCGAAAGGACGGCCTCTTCGTGATCTACAGGATCGCCGGAGGCGGAGTGGTCAGATTGCTGATGGCGCTGCGCGAAGTCGCGGAAAACAATCTTGCCGAGGTCGAGCGCCTCATCAAGAGCTTTCTCAGCAAGAAGGACAACCTCGAACCGGTATCCGCCGACGAGCTGCGAAAGCTCGCCCGCCGGGGTGCCGTTACGGTCGTGGATGTCCGCCCACCCGAGGAGTACGCAGCCGGGCATCTGCCCGGCGCCCTCAACCTGCCGCTGCCCCAGCTGGCCAAGCACCTGCACAAGCTCCCTGCGAATCGCGAGATCGTGGCCTATTGCCGCGGCCCGTATTGCCTGCTTTCGTACGACGCGGTCGAAATGCTTCGCGCCAAAGGCCGCAAGGCGCGGCGCCTCGCCGAAGGCTACCCGGAGTGGCAGAGCGCGGGATTGCCAGTCGATCGCAGTCCTCCCGAGTCCGCTCGCTGAAGCTCTATCGGCAGGTCTGTTTGATGAACGAGCTGATCTCGGCGGGCGCAGCAAAAACCACCGAGGCTCGGTCTCCCTGCATTCCCGCGCCGACGATGACGGGCTTGCCCGGCTGCGGCCCGTCTTTGCTCGAGTCGGTCTTCAAGCGCAGGTTAAACTCCCAAACCTTGCTCGTCTTGCCGTCTGCGGTCCTCACCGCGTAAGTGTCGCCGCAGTGGCTGATGGAAACAACTTGTCCGGCAGGCGGGGCTCTTTTCAGGTCGACTTTCCCTGACTGCATCATCATGCCGCCGCGGCGTGGTTCAGCGCGCGAGGCTTTCCCCTCGGAGACTGCCCGCAGGTAAGCGATGACGTCCTCGCGGTCCTTGCTCTCCCGCACGCCCGGGAAAGTCATGCTGGTGCCAGGAACAAATTGCTCGGGGTTGGCGAGCCATTTGTCGAGCGTGGCTTCGTTCAATACGATGTCGACGCGTTTCAGCGCGTCGGAATAGCGGAGGAATCCTTCCGCCGTACCGGCTTTGCGATTCCAGATGCCCGCGAGGCTCGGCCCAGTCATGTGCTCGCCGGGCTTCACTGAGTGGCAGGCGATGCACGCTTGGAACACCTGAGCGCCGTGTTTCGGGTCACCCGCTGCGTTGGCGTCATTGCCGGTTGCAAGCGCAAGGACGGCGAAGAGTGTTGCAGAAGCCAAACCGCAGCGGACTTTGTGATCCATATCGCCTCCTTGGGGTCGCGACGGCACGCTACTTCACCGACGTAATCACGTAATTCGACTCCTGCTCCACGAACTCGAACTCGACTTTTTTGTCCTGCGAAAACTTGCCGAGCAATGCCTTATCCTTGACGGTGAACGTCATGTTCATCGCGGGCCACTTCATCGTTGGGATCGGGCCGTGCGCGATCGTCACTTTGCCGCCCGCGGGATCGACCTTCTTCACCGTGCCGACGCCTTTGTGCGACTTGGCCTCCGATTTCTTGTCGGCTCCCATGCCTTTCATTTCCATTCCCTTCTTGTCTTTTCCCATCATTTCCTTGCACTTGCTCATGTCCATGCCCTTGCACTTCTCCATGTCCATGTCCTTCATATCCATGCCGCCCATCTGAGCATGACTCGGAGAGACTGCTCCGAAGGACGAGGCGAGAACAGCCACGAGAGCAAAACGCTGTGCTTGTTTCATAACAGTGCTTCCTTTCATCAACGGTTAAAAATCAAATCGCGCCCACAGGCTGTCGGCCGGGCAATAGTCGACCCGGCACGGCAGCTGCGGACGCTCAAGGCAACTCCCTTCACCATCCGACCGTTGCCTACTACCTTCATGGCAGACTCCTTTGGTGAACGAACGTGTAAGACCGCAGTATTCGGGAGCCCTGCGGCAAGGCTTGCTACGAAAATCATCGCAGCTCATGTCGTGGCTCCTCCCTGGAGTGGGTTTCTCGGCGCGCCCGCCTGCTCCGCGGGGGCGGCGCGAGGCCGGCGCAGCAACAGGTACGCGACGGGTACGACGAACATTGACAACAGCGGCGCGGTCATCATCCCGCCCACCATGGGCGAAGCGATGCGCCGCATCACTTCCGACCCGGTGCCAGAGCCGAACATGATGGGGAGCAGGCCGGCGATGATGACGGCGACCGTCATCGCCACCGGCCGCACGCGAAGCGCAGCGCCTTCCACGATCGCTTGTGCAAATTCACCCTCGTCGCGAAGTCCGCCTGCCGCCTCGCGTGCGGCGACGGCCTGGTTGACATAGACGAGCATCACCACGCCGATCTCGGCCGCTACGCCCGCGAGCGCGATGAAGCCCACCGCCGAGGCGATCGACATGTTGTAGCCGAGCACGTACATGAGCCAGAACCCGCCGACGAGCGCGAACGGCAGCGTCGCCATGATGAGGAGCGCCTCGGCGGCGCGCCGGAAGGCAAAATACAGCAACACGAAAATGATGGCGAGCGTCGCCGGCACCACGATCTTGAGCTTCGCGGTCGCGCGCTCCAGGAACTCGAACTGGCCGGACCACGAGATCGAGGTGCCGGCAGGAAGCTTCACTTTCTCCGCCACCGCGCGCTGCATGTCGCGCACGGCAGAGCTCAGATCGCGCCCGCGGATATCGACGTACACCCAGCCCGACAGCCGCGCGTTCTCGCTCTTCAGCATCGGCGGGCCGTCGCTGACCTTCACCTCCGCCACGTCGCCGAGCCGTATCTGCGCGCCGCGTTCGGTGAGGAGCGGCAGAGTGCGGATCTTCTCGACCGAATCGCGCATCTCGCGCGGATAGCGCACGTTGATGGGAAAACGCTGCAAGCCCTCGATCGTCTCGCCGATGTTGTCGCCGCCGATCGCGGCGGTCACGACGCTGTGCACGTCGGCGACGTTCAGCCCGTAGCGGGCCGCGGCGTCGCGGTCGATGTTGACGTCGATGTAGCGCCCGCCGGTAAGCCGCTCGGCGAGCGCGGAGCTCACGCCGGGCACCTCCTTCACCGCGCGCTCGATTTCGGCCGCAATGCGGTCAATTTCCTTCAGGTTCGTCCCTGCGACCTTGACTCCCACGGGACTCTTGATGCCCGTGGCGAGCATGTCGATGCGGTTGCGAATCGGAGGCACCCAGATGTTCGACAGGCCCGGCACTTTCACGATGCGGTCGAGCTCATCGACGAGTTTTTCCGGCGTCATTCCCGGCCGCCATTGTTCGCGCGGCTTCAACTGGATCGTGGTCTCGAACATCTCAAGCGGCGCCGGGTCGGTCGCCGTCTCAGCGCGCCCCGCCTTGCCGAACACCCTCGCCACTTCCGGCAACGTCTTGATGAGGCGGTCGGTCTGCTGCAGAAGCTCGGAAGCCTTGCCGGCGGATAGTCCCGGCAGCGCCGAAGGCATGTAGAGCAGATCGCCTTCGTCGAGCGGCGGCATGAATTCGCCCCCGAGCCGGTTCATGGGCCAGAGCGTCGCGGCAAGAATCGCAATGGCGGCGAGCAAGACCGTTTTCGGACGGCGCAGCGCAGCTTCGAGCAGCGGGCGATAGAGCGCGACAAGGAAACGGTTGATGGGATTTCGTTCCTCGGCCGGAATGCGCCCGCGGATGAGATAACCCATGAGCACCGGAATGAGCGTGACCGCGAGTCCCGCCGCCGCGGCCATCGCATAGGTCTTGGTGAAGGCGAGCGGCGAAAAGAGCCGCCCCTCCTGAGCTTCCAGCGTGAACACAGGAACGAAGGAAAAGGTGATGATCAGCAGGGAAATGAAAAGGGCCGGCCCGACCTGCGCCGCGGCCTCGCCGATCACGCCCCAGCGTTCCTCTCCCGTGAGCGTCGCGCCCGGATGCGCGTGATGCCAGGCTTCGAGGCGCTTGTGCGCGTTCTCGATCATCACCACTGCGGCGTCCACCATCGCGCCGATCGCGATCGCGATGCCGCCGAGCGACATGATGTTCGCATTCACGCCCTGGTAGACCATGACGATGAAAGCCGCGAGGATGCCGAGCGGGAGCGAAACGATGGCGACGAACGCCGAGCGCAGATGGAAAAGAAAGATCATGCACACCAGCGCCACGACGACGAACTCCTCGACGAGCTTCTGCCCGAGGTTCGCCACGGCCCGCTTGATGAGCGCGGAGCGGTCGTAGGTCGGCACGATCTCCACGCCCGGCGGCAAGCTCGGCTTGAGCGACGCGATCTTCGCCTTGACGGCGTCGATGGTTTCGAGCGCGTTCTTCCCGAAGCGCATCACGATCACGCCACCCGCGACTTCGCCCTCGCCGTCCAGCTCGGCGATGCCACGACGCATCTCGGGGCCAACCTGCACGCGCGCGACGTCGGCTAGGCGTACCGGCACCCCCGAATCGCTGACCGAAAGCGGAATCTTGCGAAAGTCATCCAGCGACCGCAGGTAGCCGCTCGCGCGCACCATGTACTCGGCTTCGCCCAGCTCGAGCACCGAGCCGCCCGTTTCCTGGTTCGCTCGCTGCACCGCCTCGATCACCTTCGCCTGCGGAATGTTGAACGCGCGCAGCCGCACCGGATCGATGACGATCTGGTATTGCTTGACCATCCCGCCGATGCTCGCCACTTCGGAGACGTTCGTCACCGCCTTCAGCTCGTACTTGAGGAACCAGTCCTGCAGCGCGCGCAGCTGCGACAAGTCCATGCGGCCGGAGCGGTCGACGAGCGCATACTCGTAGACCCAGCCGACGCCGGTCGCATCGGGGCCGAGCGAGGTCTTCGCCTGCGGCGGCAACCGCGACTGCACCTGGTTCAGGTATTCGAGCACCCGCGAGCGCGCCCAGTAAGGGTCGGTGCCGTCCTCGAAGAGGATGTACACGAACGAATCGCCGAAGAACGAATAGCCGCGCACGGTCTTCGCTCCGGGCACCGAGAGCATCGTCGTGGTGAGCGGATAAGTGATCTGGTTCTCGACGATCTGCGGCGCCTGCCCCGGGTAGGTGGTGCGGATGATCACCTGCACGTCGGAGAGGTCGGGAATCGCGTCGAGCGGCGTCCGCGACGCCGCCCAGATTCCCCACGCCGCGAGTGCGAGCGTGGCGAGCACCACGAGGAAACGGTTCGCGATCGACCAGCGGATGAGCTTCGCGATCATTTGCGCACCCCGTACTCGGGTACGCTCGCGTCCGCCGGAGCGAGGTCGATGATCTGGAACTCGCCGTCCGGCTTGATGCTGAACTCGAAGAGGATGCGGTCGCCTTTCTTCAACGCGGGCGGAACGATTCCGTTCGGCGCGCGGAACGGCATGGTCATCGCACCCATGCCCGCGCTCGGGATGGCGCCGTGCTTGATCAGCAAATCGCCTGCGCCCGCGCTCACGACCTCGCCGACGGCCCGGTGCGTTTGCGGCGCGGCCGCCTTCGGCGCCTCCGCGCCTTCCATGCGCGTACCGCTCGCCCTCAAGCTCGCCTCGGAGTCGATGAGGAACTGGCCGGAGACGACGACCTTGTCGCCTTCGGAGAGCCCCTTGCGGATTTCGCTCTTGCCGCCCGACTCGAAGCCGAGCTCGACCTCCCGCGGCCGGAATTTGCCTTCGCGCTCGGCCACGATGATTACGCTGCGCTCGCCGGTGCGTATGACCGCTTCCGACGGCACGAGCAGCGCCTTCGCCCCCGTACCCTGTGCGAAAACCAGCGTCGCGAACATACCGGGCTTCAAGCTTCCGCCCGGATTGGCGAGCTCGACCCGCGCGCGCAGCGTGCGCGTCGCCGCGTTCACCTCGGGCAGGATCGCGCTCACCCGCCCGCGGAAGACCCGGCCGGGGAAGCTCGGCACGCGCGCCTCGACCGCCGTTCCGGGACGCAGCCACGCGCCCTGCGCCTCGGGCACTTCGGCGTTCACCCACACCTTGGAAAGATCGACGAGGCGAAACAGCATGGCGCCCGACATCACCGTCATCCCCTCGCGCACGCCGAGCTCCGCGATCACCCCGTTGATCGGCGCGTAAAGCGTGATGCGCGTCTGAGGCTGGCCGGTTTTTTCCAGCAAGTCGATCTGCTCCTCGTTCATGCCGAGCAGCTGCAGCCGGTTGCGCGCGGCCTCGGCGAGACCGGCGTCTTTTCCGGCGCGCCGCAGCAGGAGATATTCCGCCTGCGCCGCCGCCCAGTCGGGCACGAGAATCTCGACCAGCGGCTGGCCCTTGGCGACACGATCGAGCGGGGCGCGCGCGTGGAGTTTCTCGACAAAGCCCCCGGAGCGCGCCTGCACGACGAACACCGCGCGCTCGTTCCACGCTACGCTGCCCACCGCCTCGATGCGGCGCTCGACCGACCCCATCGTCGCTGTCGCCGTGCGCACGCCGAGGTTCTGCACGACGCGCGGATCGATGGATACTGTGCCTTCGCCGCTCACCTCACCTGCGTACTTCGGCACGAGCTGCATGTCCATGAAAGGCGACTTGCCCGGCTTGTCGAAATGCTGCTGCGGGACCATCGGGTCGTACCAGTAAAGAATCCTTCTTCCCGGCGAATCCTGTGCGGCTGCAGGAGCTTCGTTCGCCGGCGCGATGCCCGACTTGGCGAACCAGTACCCGCCTCCTGCCGCAGCGGCGGCGACGAGGACAAAACCGAAAATGATGAGAGGCACGGGTCTCATGGTTGCCCTTCGTGCGGCAAAAGGAAATTCAGCTTCGCCCAGGCACGGGCACGCTCAAGCTGCGCCTGCACGAACCCAAGCCGCGTCTCGGTCTCCGCCCGGCGCGCCTCCAGCACCACGCCTAGCTCGCCGCGTCCGCCGCGATAGGCGGCGAGCGCCGCGGCGACCCGCTCGCGCGCGAGCGGCAGGAGCAGCTTTTCGAAACGCTCGGTACGCACGCCCGCGGTCTGCCAGTCGGCGTAGAAGCCGCGCAGCTCGGCCTCGTGCATTCGCCGCGCTTCCTCGGCTTGCGCCTGCGCCTGCTCGGCAAGCAGTCTCTTGGCGGCGAGGTCCCGGTCCTGGCGCTTCTCCGCCTCCCAGGGAAGATCGATGCTCACCATCACGGAAATCATGTTGGAGAACGCGGGTCCGCGTTGCCCGTACGCCACCTCCAGGCTCCAGTCGGACTTTTTCGAGTTCGCCGCGAGCGCGGCATCCGTCCTGGCGAGCGCCTCGCGCTCCGCGTAGATCCGCTGCTCCGGATGCTCGTGCAGGTTAGCGAGGAGCGCCGTGGGCGGATGGTCGAACACGCTCGTGTCCGGCGGATTGGCGAGCGGGCGCGAGACCTCATCTCGAAGCCATGCGGCGAGCGCGTAACGCGCGCGCTCGATCGTACGGTCCTGCTCGATGACGCGGTCCTGCGCGGCCACTTCGGCACCGCGCAGCGCGAGCGCGTCGGCCGTGTTCTGCCGGCCCGCCGCGATCGCGGCCGACACCGTGTCGAGTTGCAACTGCAGCTCCCCCACCAGCTCGACGAGGGGCGCGCGCGCCTGCTGCGCGAAATACAGCTCGAGCCAGGCGAGCGCGATCTCGCGCCGCAGCCCGGCACGTTGTGCGGCTAGGTTCGCGGATTCCACGTCCCGCTCCAGCGCCGCGCGCTCACCGCGCAGCTTCCTCTTCTCCGCGTTGGGAAAGTCCTGCATGACGCCGATCTTGCGCATCGTCATGAAGTCGGCGTCGTAGCGGAATCGGTCCGCGCCGTTGACCGGCAGGTTGTCCACGCCGATGCGAAGCTTGGGGTCGGGCAGCTCGCGCGCGCGCGGCACGAGCTCGGTCGCGGCGGCGAGCGCCGCGCCCTGCGCGGCAAGACGCGGGGAAATCCTTTCGCCTATCTTCAGCGCTTCGGCGAGTGGAAGCGGCTCCGTACCGGCTGCGTACGCGAGCGGCGCGGAGAGCGCGAGACCGATACGGGCGGCGGCTAAATAAGAAAGCGGGAATAGAGAACGGTGAGAGGCGGAGGCGGTGCGCTCGCGATCCGCGCTGGAAACGGAACACTTGTCGCGGCCGGTACTGCTCTATGTTCGACTACGAGCGCCAGCACGGGCGAGCTGAAAGCGGAGACCTGCGGCAGCTTGGCGAGATCGAGTGTTTGCGTCTCCGCCTGGAAATGCACGCGGCACAGGAGTTCCGCCGGCGCCGGATTCTGATGTTCTTCGCACGCCATCTGAGGTTCGGGCATCTTGCCCTGCAGGCAGCCATACCCGGCAATCGCCGCGTGCGCGAACGCCAGCGCCGCCAAGGCGAAACCGGCGATCCAGCGCCTGCGAAAACGGGTCAGGAACGGCATGACGAGGGTTTCCCGAGCCTAGGATAGCTCAGCCGAGGAAAAGTTCAAACTACTCTCCGTAGAGCTTCTGCTTCTGCTCGCGGCGCGACTGCGCCTCGATGGTAAGCGTCGCCGTCGGCCGCGCGATCAGCCGGGGGATGCCGATTGGGTCGCCCGTCTCCTCGCAGTAGCCGTAGCTGCCCTCCTCGATACGGCGCAGGGCCTCGTCGATTTTCTTGAGGAGCTTCCTCTCGCGGTCGCGCGCGCGGAGCTCAAGCGCGTACTCCTCCTCGATCGTCGCCTGGTCGGTCGGATCGGCCTCCAGTTCGTGCTCCCGCAGATGCTCCGAGGTGAGATCCGCCTTCTCCAACAATTCCCTTTGCGTCTCGAGCAAGCGCTCGCGGAAGAACGCGAGCTGCTCGGCGCTCATGTACTGCGACGCGGGGGCGCGCAGCAACTCGGCCTCGGTCAAGCCGTTCTTCTTCGCCGGCTTTTGCTCCACCGGCTTTTGCTCCGCCGGCTTCGCCGCCTTGGTCACCAGCTTCTTTACTGCTTTTCCACCAAACATTGTTCCAATCCCTTCATAAATAGGTCCTGCGGCAGATTCTTTCCGATGAAAACCATCGTGCTCGAACGCTTCTCGTCCTTGCCCCAGGCGCGGCCCAGATCGCCGCCCATGAGCATGTGCACCCCTTGAAACACGACACGGTGCGTGTTGCCCTTCATATACAGCACCCCTTTATAGCGCAGCATGTCCGGCCCGTAAATCTGCACGACTCCGGACAGGAACTCCTCGAGCTTCGCGCTATCGAACGCCTTGTCCGAGCGGAACGCGAAGGAGCTGACGTGCTCGTCGTGCTCATGCTCGCTGTCCTCGAGGAACGCCGGATCGAGCTCGAGGGTCGCGTTGAGGTTGAAACCGCGGATATCGAGAATGTCCTCGATCGGCGTGTTGCCAAAGTGGACTTTCCTGATAGGCGCCCGCGGGTTCATTTTCGCGAGGCGCTTTCTCAAGCCTTCCTGCTCGGCTTCGGAGACGAGGTCGGTCTTGGACATGAGAATCCGGTCCGCGAACCCGACCTGTTCCTGGGCCTCGTGAAACTCGTCGAGCTGCTTCGCGGCGTGCTTTGCGTCCACCAGAGTGATGACGCTGTCCAAAAGATAGTAGTTGCCGATCTTCTCGTCGATGAAGAAGCTCTGCGCGACCGGCCCCGGGTCGGCCAATCCCGTCGTCTCGATGATGACGCGCTCGAATTTGAGCTTGCCGGAGTCGCGTCGCTCCTTGAGCTCCCCGAGGATGCGGATGAGGTCGCCGCGCACGGTGCAGCATACGCAGCCGTTGTTCATCTCGATGATCTGCTCGCCGCCTTCGCTCAGGAGGATTTCGTTGTCCACGCCCGCCTCACCGAACTCGTTCTCGATCACGGCGATGCGGTGGCCGTGCTGTTCCTTGAGGATACGGTTGACGAGGGTGGTCTTGCCGCTTCCCAAGAAGCCGGTGAGTATGGTCACCGGGACCATGTTTTCCTGTGCCGCCAATTCGATCTCCTGGCACTCCATGCCGCGCCGCGGAACAAGCTTATTTGAGCATATTGCTTCGCGTTTGCAGGCGAGGCATCCGGGTAGTCCGGACGGGGTGCCGGTGAGCTGAAAAAAGGGCGCATTACAGCACGCCCGGCATTACAAAGCAACCCATTCCGCCACGCGACGGCATCTGCCGGCTGCAAGCCCCTAGAGCCGTTCCAGCAGCAGCCCTTTCAGGTACTCGCCTTCCGGAAACTCGATGCGCACCGGGTGGTCCGGCGCAGCGCGGTAGCGCTCGCGAAGTAGGAGCGACACGCCGGCGTCTGCGGCGGCGCCGGCGAGGATTTTCTGGAACAGCTCGGGGGACACGCCGCCGGAGCAGGAAAAAGTCGCGAGCAGCCCTCCCCGCCGCAGCACCTTCAGGGCATTCAGGTTGATGTCCTTGTAGCCGCGCGCAGCGCGCTCGGCGTCCTTCGGCGTCGGCGCGAACTTCGGCGGGTCGAGCACGACGAAATCGAACTGTCTGCCTTCGGCCCGCAACTTGCGCAAGGCGCCGAACACATCCGCTTCGAGCCATTCGGCTCGCCCCGCCTCGACTCCGTTCAGGGCGAGGTTGCGCTTTGCCAGCTCGAGCGCCGGCGCGGAACTGTCGATCGAGAGCACCGAGCGCGCGCCTCCGGCAAGCGCGGAAAGCGTGAAGCCGCCGGTGTAGCTGAAGCAATTGAGCACCTCCCGGCCGTGGGCGAGCTCGCCCGCGCGGGCCCGGTTGTCGCGCTGATCGAGATAGAGCCCCGTTTTCTGCCCCGCGGCCACGTCGACTTCATACTCGATGCCGTGCTCGACGATCCTGAGCGGTCCGTCGGCCGCTGTGCCCGCGATCAGTCCCGTGCTTGCAGGGAAACCTTCGAGCTCGCGCCCCTCGGTATCGGAGCGCTCATGGATCCTGGTGCAGCCGCTGTGCTCGCGAAGGATTCCGATCAGCGCTTCGCGCCATCTCTCGCAGCCCGCGGAAAGAAGCTGCACGACCAGCGTATCCGCGTAGCGGTCGGCGACGAGGCCCGGGAGCCCGTCCGACTCTCCGTGCACAAGCCGCAGCGCATTGGTTGTTTCCGGTGGAATGACTGCGCGCCGAAGCGCGAACGCGGCTTCGATTCTCTTTCCGAACAGGTCCGGGCCGGGGATTTCCGTCTCGTCGAAGCTCCAGACGCGGGCCCGGATCTGCGAGGCAGGGCTGTACGCCGCCCAGGCGAGGAAGCGGCCGTCGTCGCCTCGGACATCCACGGTATCGCCGCTGTGCGGCGCTCCGCGGACCTCGGCGATCGCGCCGGAGAAGATCCACGGGTGGCGCCGCAGGAGCGAGCGCTCGCGTCCGGGCTTCAGAGTGAGTTGGGGCGCGGCGCTCACGGGCGAATGCGGGCTAAACCCAGCCGGCGAGGCCGATCAGCCCGGCCGCGCCGAACAGCCAAAGCGGATGGATCCTCGTCGCCAGAACGACGGCCGCAGTGACGACCGTGATCGCGAAGGCCGGCCACGAATGGTCGGCCGAGAGCGTGATGAGGTATCCGCCGGCGAGCATCAGGCCGACGGTCACGGGAACAAGGCCGTCCTCCACGGACGCGCGCCAGCGTGCGCCCCGAAAGCGCTGCCAGATTCTCGAGACGGCGAAAGTGAGCACGCACGAAGGCCCGCAAACGGCCGCAGTCGCCACCACCGCACCGGCCGAGCCCGCCACTTTCCAGCCGATCAGGCTGACCACCAGAATATTCGGCCCGGGCGCCGCCTGGGCGAGCGCGAAGAGCTCGGCGAACTGCGCGCCGCTCATCCATCCGTGTATCTCCACGACGCTGCGATGCATCTCGGGAAGCACGGTGATCGCGCCGCCGACCGCGATCAGCGAGAGAACGGAGAAATCCGTCGCAAGCTGCGCCAGAGTTTCTTCGCTCACTTCGCCCTCCAGAGCGCCGCGGCGACGCTCAAGGGCGCGGCGCCGAGCAGGAAGACGACGAGGGGCAGGCGCATGAGCGCGATGCCGATGAAAGTGATCAGGGCGAACGATGCCATCGCCGAGCGCAGCCGCCGGCTCGTTGCCATCTTGAGGCCCATGGCAACGACCAGACCCGCCGCCGCGGCGGAGATCCCGCGGAACAGCGCCGAAACCGCCGGAACATGGCCGTACTCGGTGTAGAGCGCGCCCAGCGCGAGCACGATGAAGAACGGCGCCGTCATCAACCCGGCGAATGCGGCGACGGCTCCCCGGGCGCCGTGATAGCGCGCCCCGACGCAAACGGCGACGTTGACGATGTTGGGCCCGGGGAGCAACTGGCACAGGCTCAGGACGTCGGTGAATTCCTCGGGGCTCAGCCAACGGCGCTCTTCGACCAGCATCCGGCGCGCAAAAGGCATCACGCCACCGAATCCGGACAGTGAGACCTGCGTGAATCGAAGAAAAAGCTCCCTCAGCGCCGGGGCGGAAGACGCTTGGCTCACGGCTTTTTCACCGGCATCGCCGTTTTCCTTTTCGCTCTCGGGTGCGCGGCATCATAAGCCTTGGCGAGGTGCTGGAAGTCAAGATGGGTGTAGACCTGCGTCGTCGAGATGCTCGAGTGCCCGAGCATTTCCTGCACCGCGCGCAGGTCTCCTGAGGACTGGAGCAGGTGCGTGGCGAAGGAGTGGCGCAGCATATGCGGGTGAACGTGCTGCGGCAAGCCGACACGCCGCGCCCAATGCGCGAGAGCGTAGCGCACCGAGGTGGGGCTGATGCGCCGGCCGCGCGCCCCCACGAAAAGCGCCGTTTCCCCGGGCCCTGCGAGCTTGGCCCGCTCGGCGAGCCAGGCTGCGATTGCGGTGCAGGCTTTTCTTCCCACCGGCACGGTGCGCGTCTTCGCACCCTTGCCCGTCACGGTGACCTCCGCCCGCCGCAGCATGCCCTCGCCGTCCATGGCATCGAGGCTCACCAGCTCGGCAAGCCGCAGTCCCGAGGAGTAGAGCAATTCGAACATGGCCTTATCCCGCGATTGCGCCGATCCGTCCGTCGGGGTCTCCAACAGCCGTGCCATGAGGTCAGGAGAGAGCACCTTGGGCAACGCCTTGGGGCTTTTCGGCGCGCGCAGGCCGGCACAGGGGTTGTGGGGAAAGCCGCGATGCTTGACGAGCCAATCGAAGAAGCCACGCCAGCCGGAGAGCATGGTCGCGATGGTCCGGCCGGAGATTCCCCGGGAGTGCAGCTGCGACACGGTGCGCCGCATGTGCCGCGCTTGGAGTCTTTTCAGGGACACACCGTCGTTCAAGGCGAAGAGCTCTTCGACTGCACGGCGGTAATTGCGCGCCGTTCCCGGGCTCAGCCGCCGCTGGTGCGCGAGCTGATCGAGGAACTCTTCGAGCAGCCCGAGGCGGGAGTCCTGCGCCATTCCCGCCGGCCGCGGCTAGAGAAATCTCAGCAGGGCCGCGCCCGCGAGCTCGCCCATGCGCTTCAGATACAGCGTGCCCATCTCGGGATAGAAACGCAGCACGTCCTCGCTGCCGAGCGCAAGCATTCCGAAGCACTCCTTGTCGCGCAGGGCCATGTGGGCCACCGAGCGAACGTGCGAAGCCCCCTCGCCGAACCAGCCCGCGGCCTCGGCGTCTCCGCTCGGGCCACAGAAAGGCTGCGACAACGAGGCCGCGTAGCGCTTCAGCTGTTCGCCGACCGGACGGAACTCCGCGGCATCCCCCGCGCCGCGGAAAGCCTCGCCCCAGATCCGCAGCGCGGAGTGCGGCACGGCAAAATCCTCGCGCAAGTGCAGGTAGAGCACGGACAGGAGGCTTTGCAGGTCGGGCGCGGAAAGCAGCGCGACGCTCAGGCGGTGCATTTTCTCGCCGATCGCGTCGTTCTCCTCGCCGATCTGCAGGAGTTCGGTGAGGCGCGACTCGAGCGCTCTGCTTTTCTCGCGCAAGCTGAGCATCTGGCGGTCCGAGAGCGGGATGGCGCGCCCGCCGTGCGGATGCGGAACGGTGATTTCGGCGAGCATGTCGGCGTAGCTTTCGAAGAAGCCGGGATTTTCCCGCAGGTAGCGCGCGACGTCGTCAGCTTTCAATTTCGATCTCCCCTTCGAACACGGCCACGGCCGGACCGGTCATCCACACGGGATTGTCCCCGCCTCGCCAGCGTATCGTCAATCGGCCGCCGCGCGTGTCGACCCGCACCGAATCGTCGAGCACGCCCTCGCAAATGCCCGCGACGACCGCAGCGCAGGCGCCGGTGCCGCAGGCGAGCGTCTCTCCGGCACCGCGCTCCCATACGCGAAGGCGGATGTGGGCGCGCGTGACAATCTGCATGTAAGCGGCGTTCACCCGCCGCGGAAACCGAGGGTGGCGCTCGATCACTGGCCCTTCGGTGGCCACGGGCGCCGAATCCACGTCGGCGACCGTCTGCACTGCGTGCGGGTTGCCCATGGAAAGCACTGCGACCACTGCCTCGCGACCGGCGAGATCGAGCGGCCAGCGCCTGCCTCCAAGCACAGGCTGCAACCCGCGCGTGTCGAAGGGCACGCGTTCGGGCTCGAATATCGGCGCGCCCATATCGACGCTCACCTGCCCGTCCGCCTCCAGGCGCGGAACGATCACGCCGGAGAGCGTCTCGACGCGGATTTCGTTCTTCCTCGTGAGGCCCTTGTCGTGCACGAAACGCACGAAGCAGCGCGCTCCATTGCCGCACTGCTCGACTTCTCCGCCGTCGGCATTCCAGATGCGATAGCGGAAATCGGCGTCGCCGCGTCGAGGTTTTTCCACGAGCAGCACCTGATCGCAGCCGACACCGAAATGCCGGTCCGCGAGGCGTTTCGCGAGCTGCGGCGTTATACACTATATACTTGCTCCCATCTCTGTTCCGGTGATACCCGCAACGTTACCCGCAATCGCTGAGAGTACCCGTGCGTCGTCGGGACCTCCCCTGGCCTAGTCTCCGGCAACACGCCGATATGCGGATCCGCGTACCCCCTGGCCTCGTCCAGTCTCTGGATGCTTCAGATGCCTGTGTTCATGTCTGGATCGGGCGCCTATCCCCGCAGTGCATGCCTCCATGGGTCCACGACGGAACACTGTTGGACGCAAGCGAGCGTGAGACGGCCCGGCGCTTCAGGCAGCTTGAGGATCGCACCATGTTTCTCGCCTCGCACGCAGCGCTCAGGTTGGCGCTCGCGACCTATAGGGGCACGCCCGCCCACGAACTTGCCTTCGAAACCGGCAGCGGTGGGCGTCCGGAGCTCGCTTGGTCCAGCGGCGCACCACCGATTCGGTTCAACCTCACCCACACTTCGGGCCTATTTGCCGTCTCGCTCACCCGACGCGTGGCCTGCGGGGTTGATGCGGAGCGACTATCGACCGGCGCGGTGGACGATTCGCTGCTCAGCGCCATCCTTTCCCCGTTCGAGCTCGCGCGCTTGGGCACTCTGAGCAGGAACGAGGCCACCGCGGCGTTTCACCGACTGTGGACCCGCAAGGAGGCGGTGTTGAAGGCGTTGGGCTTAGGGCTAAAGGTAGACCCGCGCTGCGTATTGGTCGGGGACGAGGACGAGCTTGCGTTCGTGAACGATGCAACCGTCGAACCCCGCTCCAGAACCGGCTGGCAGGTGCGGACGTTCCAGCCCACGCCCGATCATGTGGTCTCGGTTGCCATCGGCTCGGTGACGGAAGCGCTGCGCCCGCTTCTGATTGAACTTGAGCCGACGTTCGAGGCTGCACGGAGACTGGACTGACCGATTCTCGTCAGGAACGGTAACTCGACGCAGCCAAGTGATGTCGACACCGGCGATCGGCATAGGCGCGATCCGGCCCTATGCGCTTCCCTCGCGGGTAACCCGCAATCGCTCCGCAACGAGCGCAGCGAGAACGCGTGCGTTCGCACCAATCAGCATGTCCCCGGAATCTATGCCCAGCACGCGATGGTGAATCACCTTGCCTTCCCAGAGCGCACTCCATTCGGAGGGCTCGCCCTCGCGGCGGCTGCCCCGGCGGATCGTTTCAAAGATTTCAACCGCTCGCAGGCGGCCGCTCAGCGGCTTACGCCGATAGCGATCAAGGGCAAGGAGGTTCGCTCGATAGACTCCGAGCTGATTGATCTCGCGTTGGACGCCCTTGAAGGCGTCGGCTTTCCCGAGCAAGCCGCCGAGCGCACCAAGCTTGCGCGCGATGTATGTGACACGATCGCCGTAGCCGCGACCGCGCATCTCTTCGAGATAGAGGGTCAGCCGGTCCTTCACGAAATTACCGAGCGCCAGCGCGCGCTTCAAAAGCCGGGGTATAGAAGTCGGATTCTTACTCGCCCCGCTCGTAATGCGGCGCGCTGGATCCAGCAGCCCGAGGAACGCCACTTCTTCCCCCGCTGCGAGGAGCTGACGAGCCATCTCGTAGGCGACGGTCGCACCGAAGCACGCGCCGACGAGAATGTAGGGTCCGTGCGGCTGAATCGTCTGAATCTCACTTGCATAGCGTCTTGCCATCACGTCGATCGAATCGAGCGGCGTTGCCATTCCGTCGAGGCCTAGCGATTGCAGCCCATAGAATGGTTGTGCGAGCCCGAGTTCGCGCGAGAGCTCGGCGAAGCCTATTACGTTTCCGAACATCCCCGGCACGGCGTAGATGGCCGGCAGCGAGCCGCTGGTCGTGAGCGCGACGAGCGTGGAATAACCCTGCGGTGCTGAAGAAACGCGGTAGCTCTCGGCGAGGACGCGGACGGTCGGTGCGGCGAACAGCACTCCGAGCGGAAGCGACCGGCCGAACTCCTTGTCGAGTCGGGCAAATAGCCGGGCCGCGAGCAGCGAGTGTCCGCCGATCTCGAAGAAATTGTCATCGAGCCCAACGCGCCCGATGCCGAGTACCTCGGCCCACAGGCGGCACATGACCCGCTCGGTCTCGTCCCTGGGCGCGACATACTCGCCGGATTCGCGCACGCCATGGACAGAAGGATCAGGCAGAGCATGCAAATCCACCTTGCCATTCGACGTCAGCGGAATCGATTCCACCGCGACGAACCAAACCGGAACCATGTAGGCCGGCAGGCGCGAGGAAAGGAAGCGCCGTAGCTCTGCGGCGTTCGGCGGATCCCGATCGGCGTGTCGCGGAACGACGTAAGCACCGAGGGCGACATCGCCCGAAGCCTGCCGCCACGCCATGACATGGGACGCCCGCACAGCCGGGTAGCTATCCAGCGCGGAGGTGATTTCTGCCGGCTCGATACGGAACCCGCGCAGCTTCACCTGCGCGTCCACCCGTCCCAGGAACTGGATATTGCCGTCGGGCAGGTAGCGTGCCCAGTCGCCGGTTTTGTAGAGGCGCGCCTGCGGGTCGTCGCTGAATGGGTGCGGAATAAATTTCTGGGCGCTCAGGTCGGGTCGATTCAGATAGCCCTTGGCTACCCCCACGCCGCCGATGTGCAACTCACCGGGTACGCCCACCGGCACCGGCTGCAGGTACGCATCTAGAATGTAGATCTGGACATTCGCCATCGGTCGACCGATCGGCACCTCTGTCCAGTCGCCGGTGGCGTTGGTCAAGTCGTGGCAGGTCGCTGCAACGGTTGCCTCGGTCGGTCCGTACATGTTGACCGTGCGCACAGTCGGACCGACTTCACGCAGCCATCGACGGGTGAGTTCCGGCAGCGCTCTTTCTCCTCCGATGATCACCGCGCGGACCGATTGTGGCAGCTGGAGCGCGCGCGGTGTGAAACCGTTGACGAGTTCGTGCCAGAAGGCGGTCGGTAGGTCCAGCACGGTGATTCCCAACCTTTCACACGTCTGAAGAAACGCCGATCCCGAGCGCGGCATCTGTTGGTCGCGTAACACGAGCGTCGCGCCGGCCGTCAAAGCGCCGAAGATTTCTTCCGCGCTAACATCGAATGCGACCGAAGCAAACTGAAGCACCCGATCGCGTGGACCGATCTGCAACTCGGCGTTGAAACACTGCGTGTAGTTCACCAACGATCGATGCGAGACCAAAACCCCCTTGGGCACGCCGCTCGAGCCGGACGTGTAGATGACATAGATCAGGTTGTCGGGGTTGGTGACGGATGCCGGTTCGTAATCGGGTTCGGCGGCGATCTCAAACCAGTCGGTGT
Source organism: Betaproteobacteria bacterium (assembly GCA_005884335.1). GTDB lineage: Bacteria > Pseudomonadota > Gammaproteobacteria > Burkholderiales > SG8-39 > VBDM01. The sequence goes on from VBCJ01000009.1 coordinate 18,034, forward strand.
CGAGACAGATCAGGATCGGGCCGGCGGGGAGCTGCGGCCGTAGATGCGCGTGCGTGAGGACCACGGCGACGTGCGCGTCGTCAAGCATCAAGGCTAGCCGCTCGCGAGGTACATAAGGATCGAGCGGCACGTAAGCGCCGCCCGCCTTCAGGATCCCGAGCAAGCCCACTATGAGATCGAGGCTGCGCTCCATGCAAATGCCCACCAGCACCTGCGGCCCGACTCCGTGGGCGCGCAGACGATGGGCGAGCCGGTTGGCGTGTGCGTTGAGCTCGGCGTAGGTAAGCGTGTTGCCCCCGTGGACCACCGCCACTGCCTGCGGCGCCTTGGCTACCCGGGCCTCGAACAGCGTGTGGAGGCAGGCCTCTCTGGGGTAATCTGCCGCGGTGTTGTTCCACTCCACCAGCAGCCGGTGGCGATCAGCCGCGTCGAGTAGCGCGAACTGCCCGATGCGCTGTCCCGGATCGGCCACGATTGATTCGAGCAACCGCTGAAAATGGCCTGCCATGCGCTCGATCGTCGCACGCTCGAAAAGATCGGTGCAGTACTCCCAGCTTGCCTGCAGCCCCGACGCGCGCGCGCTTAGCGTCAAGGTGAGATCGAACTTGGCGTGGCGGGTCGGCAGCGCCAGGCGGCTGGCCTGCAGGCCCTCCAGCGCGAGCACCGTGTCGGGCGTGTTCTGCAGCGCAAAGCAGACCTGGAACAGCGGATTGCGGCTCAAATCGCGCCTCGAGGCGAACTCCTCGACCAGCTTCTCGAAGGGCACGTCCTGGTGCGTGTAGGCGGCGAGGGCGCTTTCGCGCACTCGCGCGAGTAGCTCGCGAAAGGTCGGCGCGTCCGCCAGGCTCACGCGCAGCACCAGCGTGTTGGCGAAAAATCCGATCAACCCCTCGAGCTCGGTGCGCCTGCGCCCGGCGATCGGCGTGCCCACCACAATATCCTCGACGCCGCTGTAGCGATGCAGCAGCACCTGGAATGCCGCAAGTAGCGTCATGAACGGCGTGGTGCCTGCGACGTGTCCGAGCGCCTTTACCGCTTCCGCAAGTGACTGCGGGAGTACGCTCTCCAGGCGTGCCCCGCGGTTGCTTTGCACCACCGGGCGGGTGCGGTCGGTAGGCAGCTCCAGGGTCGAGAGGTTGGCGAGCTTCGCCTTCCAGTAGCCAAGCTGCTTGTCCAGCACTTCGCCCGCGAGCCACTGGCGCTGCCAAACCGCATAGTCTGCGTACTGCAGCGCAAGTGCCGGCAACTCCGCCGCACGGCCCGCTACCAGCGCGTTATACAGAATCGAGAGCTCACGCTCGAATAGCCCCGCCGACCAGACATCCGAGACGATGTGATGCCACACTCGCATCAGCACGTGATCGTCGTCCCCAAGACGGATAAGACTGAAGCGCGCGAGCGGACCGGTTTCGAGGTCGAAGGGCCGTTGTGCCTCGATGGTCAGGATGTCGGCCAACGCATCGTCTTGCTTCAACGCCGCCATATGGGAGAGATCGAAGCGCCGGAGATCCAGCGTCGCGTGCTCACGCACGACCTGCCGCGGCTCGTCATCGACCAAGACGTAGGTGGTCCGCAGGATCTCGTGACGACGCAGTACAGCTTGCAAGCTCCCGCGCAGCGCATCGACGTCAATGGTCCCGGTCAGTCGATGTGCGCGGCGCTCGTTGTAGGCGCGGTTGCTTGGATCGAGCCGAGCGAGAAACCATGCGCGTTGTTGCGTGTGTGAGAGGATCGATGGTTCGCGACTTTGCCGTCGAGGAATTGCCGCATCGGCGGCTTGCCCCGCCGCGCTACGGGCGCCGATAGGGGCTTTGGTTTCCGCGTTGCGAATCGCCTCGATCGAGCGCGCCATGCCGGCAACGGTGGCCCCTTCCTCGAACAGCGACTGGATAGCGAGTTCGACACCGAACAAGGCCTTGACCTGCGCGATGAGTTGGACGCCGCGCAACGAATCCCCGCCAAGGAGAAAGAAGTTCTCGTCTGGGTTGACGTGCTCGATCTTGAGCAACGTGGCCCAAAGTCCGGCGAGCGACCCTTCGAGCGGCGACAGAGACCGGATCTCTTCCGCGGCCGGCAAGGGAACGCCTTGAGCGGCGGCGTCTCGGGTCAAGCCCAGCAGTTGCGGAAGTGCATGACGGCGCAGTTTGCCGTTGTCGGTGCGTGGCAGACGCTCGACGAAGTAAATGCGCCGCGGTACCTTCCGTAGCTCGAGGCGCCGGCCGACGTGCTGAATAACCTGCGCCTCATGGAGCGTCACGTCCGGTTGTCGAACTACTGCGGCGACGATCTCCTCCCCGAGAGTTGGGTGAGGGATGCCGAACGCAGCGGCCTCGTTCACGCCTGGCAAAGACCGAATCGCGAGGTCGATCTCGACCGGAGAGATCTTTTCCCCGCCGCGGTTGATGATCTCTTTGATGCGCCCAGAAAGATGGATATATCCGTCCTCGTCGATGTGTCCCAGGTCGCCGGTGCGGAACCAATCCCCCACGAACGACTCTGCCGTGAGCTGTGGATCGTCGAGATAGCCGCCAAAGACGAGCGGGCCACGGACCACGATCTCGCCTTCCGCGCGAGCGCCGGCGATCGCGCCGGAGCTGTCCATGATCGCAACCTCGTTCCCCAGGGGGAGCCCGGCCGTGCCGCGTTTGCGCGGACGCGGCGGAAGCGGGTCATGGGCGATCGAAGTGGTTTCGGTCGACGAAAAGGCGACGAGCAAGGGGGCGTCAAAGGCCTGTTCGAGGCGTTCGATCTCGTCGGGATCGAGTCGTCCCAACCCGGCGCGCAGAAACCGGAGGCGGCTTTGGGCCACTGCGGGTCGGTAATCGGGCACCCGGCGCAGGATCGCGCTCAACAGAGTGAACCCGGCGTTCAAACACGTCGGCCGGTATTGCTCCAGAGCGGCGAAGAATGCGTCGACGTCGACTTCAGGAAGGCAGACGGTCGATACTCCGTTTAGAAGCGGATTCAACCATCCGCTGCGCAAGCCGTTGCCAAGATGCATGGGCATGAGATGACAGCCCACATCGCGCGGCGAATACTCCAGCCACTCGCCCGCTACGTTCGCGTAGCGCAGCGCTTGACGGTGCTCTGCGGGTATGAGCTTCGGCCGGCCAGTCGTACCCGAGGACACCAAGACGTAGGCGAGCTGCGGACGCGCCGGCGTCGGGTTGCGAAGCGAGTCCCCGGCCCGGCCGAGATCGAGCGTGAACAGACCGACGGGTGCATCGGGCTCCATCGCAACGTCGATTTCCGCAACCCCGTGCCGCCGCGCTGCCGCGCGAACCGGATGCTCCTCCCCTTTCGGTGCCAGGATTGCCTTCGCGCCCATGCGAACGACCAATTGCGAATAGTCGTCGGGAGTGAGTGATGGGCTGAGCGGCGCGAACGTCGATGACGCAGGGAGGGTGGCACACGCGACGGCCATTTCCGGCCGCGACGGAATAACTCCTGCGACGATATCCCCTCGCCCGATGTCCAGGCCGCCGAGGTATTTTCGAACGCGGTGGATCTGGGCAGCGAGGTCGGCGTAGGTCAGCGGTTTGCGGCCCGGTGCCTGCAACGCGGGCGCGGCCGGCCGGTCTTTGGCGAGAGCCCCAAGCGCATCTTCGATACACTCGTGCTGAAGTTTCATGATCCTGCAGATCGAATCGTAGATGTCAAGGATCGGAAGGGTGGGCGATCGCGGGTTCTAGCGAAAGCGAGTGCCACTGCGCTTGCGGGCGACGCCTGCCAGCTTTGCGGCACGTTCGAGTAGCCAGGCTTCTGCGCTGTCAGGATCACCTCGCCACCACCACCAAAGCAAGAGGATGGTCGCGGCGTACACGAGCGCACCGCCGGCGGAGACGAGCACGACGTAAGCGATCTGACCGGACAGGCTCGACGTCAGCACCGCGCAATAGGTTTTGATGGCGAGAACGGCACCGATCATCGCGAGCGAACCCGCGCCGGGCCGCCAGAGGATATCGAGCAGGTCGCGGCGCCCGAACTCGATCGCTCTGCCAAGCAGCTGAAAGTTGAGCGGGGCCGTGACGACAGACGCTGTAAGCATCGCTGCGACCGCACCTTGGGCGGCGTAAGAAGGCACCCACCAGAGCATCAGCGGGACCGAAATGCATGGATGGGCGGCGAGCACCAGACTCGTCGCGCGCGACATGCCGACCGCAAGATTCACGTAGTGCACCGTGCTTAGCAGCACCGCTAGTATGCCGTTGATCGATAATATCTGGATTAAGGGCACGGTCTCCTTCCACTTGGCGCCAAGGAGGATCAGGACGATCGGCTCGGCGAGCAGGCTCAAACCAATTCCAGCGGGCAATATGAGGAGGAGCAGGATCGAAGTGACTTTCAGGTATTGCCGTCGCAGCAGTGCTCGATCATCAGCGAGCTTGACGTAGCCAGGAAATACTGCCCGGTGCACCGATGCCGCCAGCTCGCGGGTCGGGACCCTTACGACTTCACGCGCGATCGTGAACGATCCGAGCGCGGCCGTGCCGGCCCATCGACCCACAATCAGGTCCGCCATGCGCGAATAGAAAAACTCGACCAACCTCGTGACGAACAGCCATCTGGAGAAAGTCATCAGCTGACCGAGCGCTGCCAGGGAAGGCCGCGGACGAAACGGGTGGAGCGCGTAGCTGAGCGCCACGCCAATGCAGGTCCCGGCCAGAGTTCCCGCGAGCAGTGCCCAATAGCTTCGCAGGGCGAACGCGAGCGGAATCGTGACCAGCACGGTTGTTGCGAATCTTTTCGTGAGGAGATACTTGAATTCCTTGTCGAACGCCATCTCCTTGCGAAACGCGATGACACCGACGTTCTCGAAGCCCTGGATCGCGCGCCCGAACCCCAGCACGACCATGACTGACACGAGCTGGGGATCGCCATAGAACCCGGCAGCCGGCGCAGCGAGGCAGGCGACCACAAGTCCCATCCCAAGGCCAAACAGCACGTTGAAAGTCCACACCGTGTCGAACTGCTGGCGGCCGGCGTCCGGCTGCTGGATGAGAGCCGTGTCGAGACCGAAGGCACCGAGCAGTTCCAGTATTGCGATTACGGACGTCGCAAGCGCGATCAGGCCGAAATCTTCCGGGACGAGGAGGCGCGCAAGAATGACCGTGCTGATGAGCCCCATACACCGGTCGATGAGCATGAATAGCACCGTCCAGGCTGCGCCTGTCGCCATCTGGCCGTTGACCGATTTCGACCGGCCCGCCATGAGTACCATCTCCGCTGATCTGAATGAGCCCAGTCCCGTTCCGACCGGCTACCCTGCAAATATTAACAGCAGAACGGCGAACCGCATGACGTCCGCGAGCAACCAGGTGGCAATTTTTACGGGCCCGATCACCCGCCCCCTGCCCGCATTGGACCTTGCATTTGCTTGGAAATCGCGAACGACTAGTACCATTTGGCCTCACCTGGTGGCCGGGTCTTGAAACGCTTGTGTGTCCAGAAGTATTGCTCGGGCATTTCGCGCACGCGCTCCTCGATGAACGCGTTCATGCGACGCGCGTCCGCAGCATCGTCATCGCCCGGAAAATCCTCCCAGACCGGATAGCACCGCAGCTCGTATCCGGCGCCGCCCGGCAGCGCGCGCGTCACACAGGGCAGCACGCGGGCGCCGCTGAGCCGGGTCATGCGCGAAAGTCCGGTGATGGTCGCGGCCGAGGCGGCGAAGAAAGGCACGAAAATCGCGTCGCGAGGCCCGTAGTCCTGATCGGGCAGATAGTAAAACGGAATCCCCTCTTTCAGCGCGGCGAGCGCCGGGCGCACGCCCTCCTGGCGGGATATCGCGAGCTGGCGCCCGAACCGCGTTCGCCCGGAAAGGAGCAACGCGTCGAAGAAAGCGTCCTTCTGTCTCGCGTAGATCCCCGCCATGTCGATTTCGCAGGTCAGGCGGGTGCAGCCCGCGTCCAGCCCGACGAAGTGCGGCGCGAGCAGGATGAGCGGCTGTCCCTTGAGCGCGCGGATCCGCTCGAGTCCCACAATTTTCACGAGCCGCATCACGCGTTCGCGCCGTCCCCACCACAGAATCGAGCGTTCGAGGACGCTCCGGCCGAAGGCGCGGAAGTGCGCTTTGGCAAGGTCGAGACGCTCCTTTTCCGTCATCTCCGGGAAGCAGCGCGAAAGATTGATTAGACAGACGTTGCGCCGTTCGCGTCCAAGGATGTACAGCAGCGAACCCAGAGCGGAGCCGATCGGAGCGAGCAGGGCAAGCGGCAGGAAGTGCAGTATCCAAACGACGGCAACGGCAATTCGGGTCAGCAAGGCGGGCTTCCCCTTTACCGGCCACCCGGCGGAAGCACCCCCGCGGGCACTTTGTAGCGGTTATAGCCCCACAGATACTGCCCGGGGTGACGGCGAATCAGCCGCTCCAGAGAGCGGTTGAGAGCCCGCACCGGCGACTCGGGCGGCCGCGGCGCGAGCATCGGTTCCGCAATGAAGCGATAGCCGCGCCCCCCGTGCAGACGCTCGGCGCAGCACAGCAACACCGGAGCCCCGGTCTGCTCGGAGATCCGGCCGACGAGCGTCATGGTGTAGGCGGGCCTGCCGAAGAACTCGACCCATTCGCCTTCACCGATACCGGGCACCTGATCGGGCAGCAGCCCGATCGCCTCTCCGCGTTTGAGCGCCTTCAACATCGAGCGCACGCCCCGCAGATCGGCGGGAACGCTTTTCATCGCCGCGCCGCGGCTGCGGCCGATCCGCATGAGCGGCTCGAGGGCCCGAATTTTGGGGGTCCGGTACATCACCGTGATCGGCATGCGGCTTGCGACGTATTGTCCGACCATTTCCCAGCAGCCGATGTGAGGCGTCACTACGATGACGCCCTTTCCGCGCTTCACGCCGTCGTCCACGTGCTCCCAACCATTCACCTCGACCACCAGACCGGCCACCCGCCCGAGCGGCCGCAGCCAGACCGCCGGCACTTCCGTCACGCTCTTACCCGCCTCGGCGACGGCGGCACGACGCAGCCGAAAATCGCTCAGCCCCGCGGCGGCGAGGTTGCGCTTGAAGTCCCCCCGGTAACGCGGTGAGCAGAGATAGACAGTCCAGCCCAGCACCGCGCCCAGAGCGTGCAGCAGCGGCAGGGGGAGACGCGCCGCCAACCGCAGCAGGAATAGCATGGGCCGAAAGTGGGATGGTGTGGGTTGGGTGGGCGAAATCGCTGTGCTAGACTGGCGGACCTTTTCTGCAGGGAAAACCGCCCGTATGAGCAGCTACCTTTTCACGTCCGAATCGGTGTCAGAAGGACATCCGGACAAAGTCGCCGACCAGATTTCAGATGCCGTTCTCGACGCCATTCTAGCGCAGGACAAAACCTCCCGAGTCGCCGCCGAAACCCTGGTCAAGGACAATATGGTCGTGCTCGCCGGCGAAATCACCACCGGCGCTCGGGTCAATTTCTCCGAAGTGGTGCGCAAAACCGTCAAGCGCATCGGCTACAACGATCCGACCATCGGCTTCGATACCCACACCTGCACGGTGATCGTGGCCTACGGCGAACAGTCCAAGGATATTGCACAGGGCGTGGACGAAGGCAAGGGTCTCGACCTCGATCAAGGCGCGGGCGACCAGGGCCTGATGTTCGGCTACGCCTGCGACGAGACGCCGCAGCTCATGCCGCTCCCGATTTATCTCGCCCATCGGCTGGTCGAGCGCCAGTCGGAGATCCGCCGCGACGGCCGCCTGTCCTGGCTGCGCCCGGACGCCAAGTCCCAGGTCACCATCAAGTATGTGGATAACAAGCCCGATTCTATCGAGACGGTGGTGCTGTCCACCCAGCATCAACCGGGCCTCACCCACAAGCAGATAGAGGAAGCGGTGATCGAACAGATCATCAAGCCAGTGCTGCCGAAAAACCTCATCAAGGGCCAGATCAAATATCTCGTCAACCCGACCGGCAGCTTCGAGATCGGCGGACCCAAGGGCGATTGCGGCCTGACCGGCCGCAAGATCATCGTGGATACCTACGGCGGCTCGGCTCCGCATGGGGGCGGAGCATTTTCTGGCAAGGACCCCTCCAAGGTCGACCGTTCGGCCGCCTATGCCGCGCGTTACGTCGCCAAGAATGTGGTCGCCGCAGGCCTCGCCACCAAATGCCTGGTGCAGGTGTCCTACGCCATCGGCGTGGCCAAGCCGATCAGCCTGATGGTCACCACCTATGGCACCGGAAAGATTGCCGACGAAAAGCTCTCAGCGCTCGTATTGAATCTATTCGACCTGAGGCCGAAAGGCATCATCCAAATGCTCGATCTGCTGCGACCGATCTACGAGAAGACCGCCGCCTACGGGCACTTCGGGCGCGACGAGCCCGAGTTCACCTGGGAAGCGACCGACAAAGCGCGTGCCCTAGCGGCCGATTCAGGGACCAAGCAGCCTGCGATGGCCTGAGCTGGGCCTGAGGTATAATTCCGCTCCTCTCCGAGGAGCGTTGCAACAGGCCGCCAGGCCAGCCAGGCTCGGAGTATCGACACCGCAACGGCGCTCGCAAACTTTTTTCGAAAGAAAGGGGGGCGCGAGATGAGCGCCGTACCGCAATCCAACAGCGCCACCGACTTCAAAGTCGCCAACCTCTCGCTCGCCGATTGGGGGCGAAAGGAAATCGCCATCGCCGAGACCGAGATGCCCGGCCTCATGGCGATCCGCGAGGAATACGCGGCAATCCAGCCGCTGCGCGGCGCCCGGATCGCGGGGTCGCTGCACATGACGATCCAGACCGCGGTGCTGATCGAAACGCTGAAGGCGCTCGGCGCGGAGGTGCGCTGGGCCTCGTGCAACATCTACTCGACTCAGGACCACGCCGCTGCCGCGATCGCCGCCGGCGGTACGCCGGTGTTCGCCTACAAGGGCGAATCGCTCGACGAATACTGGGAGTTCACCCACAAGATCTTCGAGTGGCACGGAGGCGCAGGCAAGTTCGCCAACATGATCCTGGATGACGGCGGGGACGCGACGCTGCTGCTTCACCTCGGCACGCGCGCCGAGTCCGACCCCGCGGTCATCGGCCATCCCGCGAGCGAGGAGGAAACCGCGCTTTTCGCCGCAATCCGGAAGCGTTTGGCTGCGCAGCCCGGCTGGTATTCCAAGCGCATCGCGCAGATCAAGGGCGTCTCCGAGGAAACCACGACCGGGGTCAAGCGCCTTTACCAGATGGCGAAGGAAGGCCGGCTGAAGTTCCCGGCGATCAACGTCAACGATTCGGTGACCAAGTCGAAATTCGACAACCTCTACGGCTGCCGCGAGTCGCTCGTCGACGGCATCAAGCGCGCGACCGACGTGATGATCGCGGGCAAGGTCGCGGTGGTCGCGGGCTACGGCGACGTCGGCAAGGGCAGCACGCAGGCGCTGCGCGCGCTGTCGGCCCAGGTCTGGGTGACCGAAATCGACCCCATCTGCGCGCTCCAGGCCTCGATGGAAGGCTACCGCGTGGTCACCATGGACTACGCCTGCGACAAGGCCGATATCTTCGTCACCGCCACCGGCAACTTCCACGTGATCACGCACGATCACATGAAGAGGATGAAAAACCAGGCGATCGTCTGCAACATAGGGCACTTCGACAACGAAATCGACGTCGCGGGCCTGAAGAAATACAAATGGGAGAACATCAAGCCGCAGGTCGACCACATCATCTTTCCGGACGGCAAACGGATCATCCTGCTCGCCGAAGGGCGGCTGGTGAACCTCGGCTGCGCGACCGGACATCCCTCCTACGTGATGAGCTCGTCCTTCGCGAACCAGACCATTGCGCAGATCGAGCTCTGGATCGAGGCGCAGAAGAACTCGAACAAATATCCGATCGGGGTCTATGTGCTGCCCAAGCACCTCGACGAGAAGGTAGCGCGGCTGCAACTGAAGAAACTCGGCGCGATGCTCACCGAGCTGAGCGACGCGCAGGCGCGCTACATCGGGGTGTCCAAGGCCGGTCCCTATAAGGCCGACCACTACCGCTACTGAACGCCCACCGGCTGCAAAGTCGTCAAGGTCACGGCGACGGGTGCGATCCTCGGAGCATGGCGATGAACTCAATCTGGAACGACAATTACGGCGCGATCGCCCTTCACCTCGTGATCGCGCTCGCGGCGGGCGGTATCATCGGCCTGGAGCGCAGCTACCACGGCCGGCCCGCAGGCTTCCGCACCCATGCTCTCGTATGCCTGTCCTGCTGCATGCTGATGATTCTCACCGTGTACCAGGAGACCTGGTTCTCCGCCTATTCGCTCGAGCAGATCAGCGTCGATCCGACGCGCATGGCGCAGGGGATCATGACCGGCATCGGTTTCTTGGGCGCCGGGGTGATCATGAAGGAAGGCCTGACCGTGCGCGGTCTCACCACCGCTGCGTCGATCTGGATCACCGCCGGAATCGGTATCATGATCGGCGTGGGCTTCTATTTTCCCGCGGGCATCTCGACCGCCATGACGCTCATCGTGCTCTCGGTTTTCCGCTGGATCGAACGCAGGATGCCGATCGAGTTCTACGCGAACCTTACGGTGGCGTTTCTTCGCAACGCCGCTCTGCCCGAGCCCGAGTTGCGCGCCATGGTGGAACGGCAAGGCTTCGTCGTCGCCAACATGAATTACAGTGTGACGGGCGACGGCAGGACCTTCGAGTACCAGATGGTGGTCCACTCGCCAGACCGGGACAAGACCCGCGAGCTTTCCGAGGCCCTCAACGCGCTGCCTTCGGTCACTGGGTTCCGCATCGCGCCTACCGGCGACTAGGCGGTCGGCAACGCGGCTGATAAGACCTCGCGACGAACTAAAGCTCGTACGTTTCGGCCTTGCCGGCCAACGCCGTTTCGATCAGCTTTCGCGTCAGCCGCGGCGAGAACAGCTCGATGAAGGTGTACGCATAGCCGCGTAGCGCCGCGCCGCGGCGCACGGCCACGCGGGTCGTCATGGTGCCGAACAGGTGTCCAGCCTCCAGCGCGCGCAGGTGCCGGTCGCGCTTCCCGTCGAAAGCCATCGCCGCGATGACACCGACCCCGAGCCCCAGCTCCACGTAAGTCTTGATCACGTCCGAATCGACCGCGGAAAGCACGATGTCCGGGCTGAGCCCCTGCGCCTGAAACGCCTCGTCGATGCGGCTCCTCCCGGCGAACGCGGGGTCGTAGGTCACGACCGGGTATCGCGCAAGCATCTCGAGCGTGAGCCGCTGCTCTTTCGCGAGCGGGTGCTTCGCCGGCACCACCACGCAATGGCGCCATTCGTAACCCGGCAGCGCGAGGAGCTTGGGATAGTTGTCCAGCGCTTCGGTGGCGATCGCCATATCGGCCTCGCGCGCGATCACCATCTCCGCAAGCTGCGGCGGGTTGCCCTGCTTGATCGTGAGATGCACTCTCGGATAGCGCCGCTTGAATGCGCCCACCACCTTGGGCAGCGAGTAGCGTGCCTGGGTATGGGTGGTGGCGATGGTCAGCGTGCCTGCGGCCTGGTCTTTGAATTCGCGCCCCACCTGCTTCAGGTTCTCCGCTTCCTGCAGCAGTCGTTCGATCACCTCGACCACCGCTTTGCCGGGTTCGGTCACCGCGACGATGCGCTTGCCGTGACGCACGAAGATCTCGACCCCGAGCTCGTTCTCGAGTTCGCGAATCTGCTTGGACACGCCGGGCTGGGAGGTAAAGAGCTTCTTGGCCGCTTCCGTGAGATTCAGGCCTTGCCTGACGGTCTCACGAACGTATCTTAACTGCTGAAAATTCATGGATTTACATCATATGTTGGATGGTTATTAAATTCTAACACGAAAGTCTTTTGAGGTATTAGATGCCCCCGCTAGCATGCCTTCCTACAAGGAAACTTCAACATGGACTGGCTCTACTCACTCTCTGGTTTCTTGGTCGGCTTGGTGGTCGGCGTCACGGGCGTCGGCGGCGGGTCCCTGATGACGCCGCTGCTCGTGCTCGTGTTCGGCGTCGCGCCCGTCACCGCAGTTGGAACGGATCTGCTTTTTGCCGCACTGACCAAAACCGGCGGCGCATGGGCTCACACGCGCCGCGGCAACGTCGCCTGGAACGTCGTCGGCTGGCTCGCCGCAGGCAGCGTGCCGGCTTCCGCCGTTACCCTGCTGGGATTGCACCTGTTCGTGCCCGACCCCGGCAAGCTTTCGGCGATCGTGAGCGTGGCACTCGGTTTTGCTCTCATTCTTACGGCCGGGGCACTCTTGTTCAGGGAAAAGCTCCACACCTGGGCGGCGCGCCGCGCAGCGTCCGGCCCGCATCCGGCAACCAGCTCGCCGCTACGCACCGTCGCGCTTGGGGCGGTACTTGGAATCCTCGTCACGGTTTCCTCGGTAGGCGCTGGTGCGCTGGGTGTGACGGTCCTGTTTTTTCTTTATCCGAGCCTTGCGGTTGCGCGTATCGTCGGCACCGACATAGCCCATGCTGTGCCGCTCACGCTGGTCGCGGGGCTCGGCCATGCTGCGGCCGGGGCGGTGGACTGGAAACTGCTGGGGGCTCTCCTCATCGGCTCGCTCCCCGGCATCTGGCTTGGCAGCGCGCTCAGCCAGAAGATCCCGGAACGGCTGCTGCGCGGTGCGCTCGCGGCGATGCTGATCCTTATCGGCGGTAAGCTCGCGTTATAGCCCTCATGTATCTCTACGACGAAATCGACCAGAAGCTCGTCGACGAGCGCGTCGTCCAGTTCCGCGACCAGACGCGGCGCTTTCTCGCCGGCAAGCTCTCCGACGATGAGTTTCGCGCGCTGCGCCTCCGGAACGGCCTCTACATCCAGCGTTACGCGCCGATGCTCCGGATCGCGATCCCGTACGGGTTGCTGTCGACGAAGCAGTTGAGGAAGCTCGCGCATATCGCCCGCAAATACGACCGCGGCTACGGCCATTTCAGCACGCGACAGAACCTCCAGTTGAACTGGCCGAAGCTTCCGCAGGCGCCCGACATCCTCGCCGAGCTCGCCACCGTGCAGATGCACGCGATCCAGACCTCGGGCAATTCCTTCCGCAATATCACCACCGATCATTTCGCCGGCGTCGCGCAGGACGAGATCGTCGATTCCTTTGTGTGGTGCGAGATCATCCGCCAGTGGTCCACGTTCCATCCCGAGTTCTCCTACCTTCCGCGCAAGTTCAAGTTCGCCGTGAACGGCGCAAGATCGGATCGTGCGGCGGTCGCCGTGCACGACATCGGACTGCACGCCCTCAAGGACGAG
>VBCJ01000162.1 GCA_005884335.1 Betaproteobacteria bacterium
AACACTTCGGACTGGATTTTCTGCGTGTCGGAAACGACAAAAGTGCCGCCCGCGGCGACGATCTCGCCCGCGTCGCCCACCTGGCCGCCCGATTCGGCGTAGAACGGCGTCTTGTCCAGCACGACGATGGCGGCTTCGCCCGCCGCGATGGCCGGCACCGACGTCCCTTCCCTGTAGAGGGCCGCCACTTTGGCGTCTTCGAGTGCAAGCGTGTCGTAGCCGCGGAATTCTGTCGCGCGGCCGGAATACTCGACGCCCGCGTCCATCTTGAACTTGCCCGCGGCGCGGGCGCGCTCGCGCTGGCGTTGCATCGCCGCCTCGAATCCAGCGTGGTCGATCATGATGCCGCGCTCGCGCGCCATGTCCGCAGTCAGATCGACCGGAAAACCGAAGGTGTCGTAGAGCTGGAACACGGTCTCACCATCGAGCATGCGGTCTTCGCGATGCAGCGCGCCCTCCAGCACTTTCATGCCGTTCTCCAGCGTCTCGGCGAAACGCTCCTCCTCGGCCTTGAGCACCTGGGTGACGCGCTCCTTCGCCCGCGGCAGCTCCGGATACGCCTCGCCCATCACGCGCGACAGGTCCGCGACGAGGCGGTGGAAGAAAGGCTCTTTGCGCCCGAGCTTGTAGCCGTGGCGGATGGCGCGGCGGATGATGCGGCGAAGCACGTATCCGCGTCCCTCGTTTCCGGGTATGACGCCGTCCACGACAAGAAACGCGCACGCACGGATGTGATCGGCGATCACCTTCAGCGAATTGTTCGCGAGGTCTTTCGTCCCCGTCTCCCGCCCCGCGGCGCGTATCAGGTCCCGGAACAGGTCGATCTCGTAGTTCGAGTGCACGCCCTGGAGAACGGCTGCGATCCGTTCCAGGCCCATCCCCGTGTCCACGCAGGGCTTGGGCAGGGGCGTCATCGCGCCTTTGTCGTCCCGATTGAACTGCATGAAAACGAGATTCCAGATCTCGATGTAGCGATCGCCTTCGTCCTCGCCCGAGCCGGGCGGGCCGCCGGGGATCCCGGGCCCGTGGTCGTAGAAGATTTCGCTGCAGGGACCGCAGGGGCCCGTGTCGGCCATCTGCCAGAAGTTATCGCTCTGGTACTTCGGGCCTCCGGGCTTGTCGCCGATGCGGATGCAGCGCCCTTTCGGCACGCCGATCTCCTTCGTCCAGAGATCGTAAGCCTCATCGTCCTCGTGATATACCGTCGTCCATAAGCGTTCCGGCTGCAGCTTGTACACCTTGGTCAGCAGGTCCCAGGCATAGCGGATCGCATCGCGCTTGAAGTAGTCGCCGAATGAAAAGTTGCCGAGCATCTCGAAGAACGTGTGGTGGCGCGCGGTGTAGCCGACGTTCTCCAGATCGTTGTGCTTGCCGCCCGCGCGCAGACACCGCTGTGCGGTCGTGGCGCGCTTGTAGGCCCGGGTTTCCCTGCCGAGAAACACGTCTTTGAACTGCACCATGCCCGAGTTGGTGAAAAGCAGCGTGGGATCGTTTGCAGGCACGAGCGGGCTCGAGGCGACGACCGCGTGGCCGCGCTCTTCGAAAAAATTCAGAAACCTCGCCCTGATGTCGGACGATTTCATGAAATCCCGCGACAAGTCGTTGAAGCGCTTGATTTTCGCCCGATTTCCCGGTTAGTGCAACGACTCTTCCGGATTGAGTTATGCTGAGCGCCGCATGCTGGGACGGATACTGAAAGATCTGTTCGCGTCGGAGGGCCCCTTGCGGCTTGGGCAGACCGCCTTCGAAGCCGGCGTGGACGCGTATAAGGCGGGTGAGCTTGCCGCCGCCGCAGAGCATTTTGCCGGCACGCTGCGTGCCGAACCCGAACACGTTCAGGCGCACAACTACGCGGGCGGGATCGATTTGCGGACGGGACGCTACCGCGAGGCGCTCGAGCACTTCGAGTGTGCCCGCATGCTCGACCCGCAAAGGGCCGAGTACCACTTCGGCGCAGCCGTGGCGCACCGGGAGCTGGGCGCGACCGAGGCCGCGCGCGAATGCAGCGAAACAGCTCTCGCACTCGACCCCGGGCTGGCTCCCGCACATGGCTTCCTCGCGAGTCTCAACTTTCCCGGACCCTACTATCTCGAGGTCATTTCGATGCTCCATTCGCTTTTGCGCCCGCGCACTTACCTGGAGATCGGCGTCGAGACCGGACAATCGATCGCGCTCGCTGGGCGGGAAACGCGCGCGATCGGTATCGACCCCGAGCCCAAGATCACAAAGCGGCTCGCTCCCGGCACGAGCATCCGCGCCACCACGAGCGACGAATACTTCGCTGCTCACGACGTGCGAGCGGAGTTCGGCGGCTTGCCTATCGATCTCGCTTTCATCGACGGGATGCACCAATTCGAATTTGCGCTGCGCGACTTCATCAATATCGAGAAGCACTGCACGTCACAGTCGACGATACTGATTCACGACTGTTACCCGTTGTCCCGCCACACCGCCGAGCGAGAGCGCCGAACCGAATTCTGGAGCGGCGACATCTGGCGGCTCGTCCTCATCCTTAGGAAATATCGCCCCGACCTCAGCGTGAAAGTGATCGGCACGGCGCCGACCGGCCTGGGCGTCGTGCGCCGTCTCGACCCCGGTTCGAGCGTTCTCCAACAGAACTACGAGGCGATCGTCGGGGAGTATCTGGCGGTCGACTACTCCGTGCTCGACGCGGACAAGGCCGGATTGCTCGCGCTGTATCCCAACGACTGGGAGAAGGTGAAGGCGATCTTGCAGTAAGGAATCCTGGCCCGCGCTCAAAACAGCATGCCCACGACCGAACCCGCAACACAGGTCGCGAGCGTTCCGGAGACGATGGTTTTTCCGCCCAGGGAAACGATTTCGTCGCGGCGCTCCGGGGCCATGGTCGTCAGGCCCCCGATCATGATGCCGAGGCTGCCGAAATTGGCGAAGCCGCACAGCGCGTAGGTCATCATGAGTCGGCTGCGGGGGCTGAGCGCGCCCTCAGGGAGCTTCGCGAGATCGACGTAGGCGAGCAACTCGTTGAGCACGGTCTTCGTACCCATCAACGCGCCCGCCGTCGTCGCCTCCGCCCACGGAATGCCCATGATCCAGACAAGAGGCGCCAAGGCGATGCCGAACAAGCGCTGCAGCGTGACCGGGGCGCCTGCGACCTCAGGAAGCAGCGCCAGAACCTGGTTGGCGAGGCTCACCAGCGCCACCAGCACCACCAGCATCGCTACGATATTGACGAGGAGCTGCGCCCCATCGACGGTCCCCCGGGTCACCGCGTCCATGCTCGAGGTCGCGGCCTGGGACACGAGCTTTCCCTCCGTGGCCGACGCCTCTCCCGGAACCATCAGCACCGAGATCGCAATCGCCGCCGGAGTGCTGACGATCGATGCGATCAGGATGTGCCCCAGCGCGTCGGGAATCACCTTCGAAAGGATGCTCGCATAGAGCGCCATCACGGTGCCGGCGACGGTCGCCATGCCGCAGCTCATGAGAATGAAGAGCTCACCGCGGCTCATGCTCCGGATGTAGGGCTTGACGATCAGCGGGGCCTCGACCATGCCGACGAACACGTTCGCCGCGGAGGACAAGCCGATCGCGCCGCCGACGCCCATCGTCTTCTCCAGGACGAGCGAAAAACCCCTCACGATCCAGGGCAGCACCCGCCAATGGAACAGCAGCGCCGACAAGGCGCTCACCACGAGCACCAGGGGCAGCGCCCGGAACGCGAGCACGAAGCTCGCACCGGGATAGGTTTCGGCGAAAGGCAGCGGTCCGCCCCCGAGAAAGCCGAACACGAACGCGGTCCCGTCCTGCGTCGCTTTCTCAAGCGCGTGGAGCGCGCCGTTCAAGGCGAGAAAAACTTCCTTGGCGTAGGGCGCCTTCAACAGCACCAGTCCCAACCCGAAGGCCAGCAGCATGCCGGCGATGACCGGCCGCCAGGCGACGGTCCTGCGGTCTTCGCTCAGAGCCCAGGCGATCGCGTGCAGGAGGAAAAACCCGACGAGGCTGTGAACGACGAACCCTGCCTCCATTGCCTGTTTCGCAGCCGGTCAGGCGAGGCTCACGCCGAGCAGCGCACCCACCAGGTAGGTGACCGCCCCCGCGCCGCCGCCTATCGCGAGCATGCGCAGGCCGTCGCGCACCGCGCTGCGGCCCGTGAACAGGCTGATCATCGAGCCGACCCCGAACAAGGCGGCGGCGGTCAATGCGACGGCGGCGATGAGAGCACTCTCGCCGCGCGCGAACAGAAACGGCGCGAGAGGAACGAGCGCGCCGACGCCGAACGAGAAGAAGGAGGACAGCGCCGCTCCCCAGGGCGAGCCGAGGTTTTCGGGATTGAGGCCGAGCTCCTCGCGCGCCAGCGTGTCGAGAGCCAGCCCGGGATTCGCGATGGTGCGTCGTGCGAGGCCGTGGGCGTCGCTCACGCTCAGCCCGCGCGCCGCATAGATCAACGCCAGCTCTTCGGCTTCCTCTTCCGGATACTCGGCAAGCTCGGCCCGCTCCAGGCCGATCTGGTGCTCGTACATCTCCCGCTGCGAGCGCACCGAAACATACTCGCCGGCGGCCATTGAGAAGGCTCCCGCCAGCAGGCCGGCGATGCCGGAGAGCAGGATGGTGCTGTTGTTCGCCGAAGCCCCTGCCACACCGAGGATGAGGCTTGCGTTCGACACCAGTCCGTCG
>VBCJ01000163.1 GCA_005884335.1 Betaproteobacteria bacterium
AACTCGACGCCTTTATCCTCGCTCAGCCCTCGAAGCAACCGGACGCAGCTTGACTGGTTAAGGGTTCAAGTGAAGGAAAGGCACATGCGCTCTTTCTGCCTCGCCTTGTTACTGGCACTTCTGTCCGGATACACGTTCGCGCAGGCTTATCCTTCCAGGCCAATTCACTTTGTGGTGCCCTTCCCGGCGAGCGGGCCGACCGATGTCATCACTCGCGCTATTGGGCAGAAACTATCGGAAGTCGTCGGTCAGCCGGTGGTGATCGACAACAGACCGGGCGCCGGCGGCGCGATCGGCGCGGAGGCGGTCGCGAGAAGCACGCCCGACGGCTACACCATTCTCATGGGGACAACCAGCACGCATTCGATCGGCCCCACGCTCAATCCGAAAACACCCTATGAGGTCGAGCGCGACTTTGCGCCGGTTTCACTGGTCGCCACTTCGCCCAACATCCTGGTGGTAAGCCCGCGGCTTCCTGTGAAGAACGTGCGCGAACTCATCGCACTTGCCAAGGCGCAGCCCGGCAAACTCAATTATGCCTCGAGCGGGGTCGGCACCATCATTCATTTGTCCGCTGAGCTGTTCAGGAGCATGGCGGGCATCGAAATCGTGCACGTCCCTTACAAGGGAGTGGCCTTGGCAATACCCGACATCGTCAGCGGACAAGTCGCGTTGATGTTCGACAACATCGTCAGCGCGCTGCCCCAGGTGAAGGCGGGGCACGAAACGGCGCTAGCGGTCACGAGCCTCAAGCGGTCGGGGCTCGCGCCCGACATCCCCACCATGGCCGAGTCCGGCCTTCCCGGCTACGAATCCGATACATACTTCGGGGTATTCGCTCCGGCTCGCACTCCAAAACCGGTGATCGCCGTGCTCAGCCGCAGTCTCTCGCAGGTGGTGCAACTCCCGCTGCTGAAGGAACAACTGGCGAAGCAGGGTGCGGAGCCGGTGGGCAGCGATCCCGAGCAACTGGTCGCGGTCGTTCTGTCCCACACCGCCAAGTGGAAAAAAGTGATCGGGGACGCAGGACTGAAGATCGAATAACGCGTCCGGTGGCCCTCTTCGAGTGGCGCCCCGAAGACGAATCGAACGTCCGACCTGCCCCTTAGGAGGGGGCTGCTCTATCCACTGAGCTACCGGGGCGAGAGGCCGATTGTACGCGAACGCCTTCGAATCATGGCGTTGCGTTCCGGCTGCATTGCTGCTAGCTTGCCGCGAGGGAGAATCTTCGATGCCGGTCCGCGATCCGGACGTCCAGGTCACCGTCGCCGGAGACGGCGCACGCGTCGTCCATCTTTCCGGAGCATGGGACATCCGCGCGCTCCAATCGCGCGCGGCTGCACTGCAGTCGGCGTTGCGGGACGCCGGTCCTGCGCAAGTCTCGCTCTGGGATCTCACGCAGATCCAGCGGTTCGACCACATCGGCGCGATGCTGGTGTGGCGAACCTGGGGCAGGTGCCGGCCGAGCAGGCTGCAGCTCAACCGCGAGCACGAGATATTTTTCGGCGCGTGCGAATCGGCCGAAGCCGTCGCATCCGCGCCGGCGGCGCCCGACCGGTTTCCGCTGCTGCTCGCCCTCGGGCGGGGCGTGTGGGCGGTGAGCCGGCACGTTCTGGAGATGCTCGAGCTCTTCGGGCAATTGCTCATCGACGCAGCGACCGTGGTGAGGCAGCCGCTCCTGCGGCCGTGGCGCGAATTTTCCGCGGCGATCTACAAGATCGGCGCGCAGGCACTGGGGATCACCGCGCTGGTCGGGTTCCTCATCGGGGTGGTGCTCAGCTATCTTTCGGCCGAGCAGCTGCGGCTGGTCGGCGCGGACGTCTTCATCGTCAACATTCTCGGCATTGGCATCGTCCGCGAGCTGGGTCCGGTCGTCTGCTCGATCCTGGTCGCGGGACGCTCGGGTTCTGCGATCACCGCCCAGCTCGGGGTCATGAGGGTGACCGAGGAGCTGGATGCGCTTTCGGTGATGGGCATCTCGAACACCCTGCGCTTGATCCTTCCCAAGATGGCGGCCATAGCGGTGGCGCTGCCTCTGCTGGTGTTGTGGACGTCCGGCGTCGCGCTGGTCGGGGGCGCGGTGTCGGCGAAAGCCGAGCTCGGCATGAGCTTCTTTCAGTTCTTCTCCGCGCTGCCGGCCGCGGTTCCCGAGGTCAATTTGTGGCTCGGCGTCGGCAAGGGCATGGTTTTCGGCGTGCTCATCGCCCTGATCGCATGCCACTTCGGCCTGCGCATCCAGCCCAACACCGAAAGCCTCGCGGCGGGGACGACTCGTTCGGTGGTGACTTCGATCACTGCGGTCATCGTCGCCGACGCGATTATCGCGGTCATCTTCTCAGACGTGGGCTGGAGCTGAAATGAGCGGCGCGCCCGTCGTCGACGTCAAGGGTCTCTGGACGGTGTACGGCGACCTCGTGGTCCACCGCGACCTGGACTTCTCGGTCATGCCGGGCGAGGTCGTGTCCCTGGTGGGTGGATCGGGAAGCGGCAAGACGACGCTGCTGCGGCAGATTCTGGGGCTGGAGCGGCCTCACCGCGGCAGCATCCGGGTCTTCGGCGTCCCGTTGCACACTTGCGACCCGGGTCTGTTCAAGAAAATTCGCAAACGCTGGGGCGTGCTGTTCCAGCACGGCGCCCTCTACAGCGCGCTCAGCGTTTTCGACAACATCGCGCTGCCGCTGCGCGAGCTGCACGCTTTCGACGCGGATTTCATCCGCGACATCGTCATGGTCAAGCTCGACGCCGTCGGCATGGACAAGCGGCACGCGTCGACGATGCCCGCGGATCTGTCCGGCGGCATGATCAAGCGCGTCGCGCTCGCCCGCGCGCTCGTCCTCGAGCCCGAGCTCGTGTTCCTCGACGAGCCGACCGCCGGGCTCGATCCGGACAGCAGCGAAGCTTTCGTGAAGCTCGTCCGCGATCTTCACATCAAGCTCAATTTCACCGTGGTGATGGCGACGCACGATCTCGATACCCTGGTATCGGTTTCCGACCGCATCGCCGTGCTCGCCGATCAGAAGGTGGTGGTATGCGGGCGCCTGGACGAGGTGGTGAAATACGACCATCCGTTCATTCGGGATTTTTTTCTCGGCGAGCGCGGCCGGCGCGCGCTCTCCGCCGCGCCCGCGCTGCAGACGACCTGAGGAGGAGCCGTGGATAATCGAGCCTATGCACTGGCCGCAGGATTGTTCACCGTGGTCCTGGCCGCGGCCCTGGTGGCGGCGGGACTGTGGTTCCGCCGGGACGACATTCGGTTCGCGCAGTACGTGGTCACGACGGCAAGCTCGGTCGCGGGCCTGAAGGTCGAGGCTCCGGTGCGTTACCGCGGGGTCGACGTGGGGCGCGTCGAGTCGATCAGGATCGAGCCGGGCGTCTCGGGCCGCATCAGCATCCGCATCGGCGTGCAGGAAGATACGCCCATCACGAAGAGCACCTACGCGCAACTGGGGTATCAGGGCGTGACCGGCCTCGCGTACGTCGCGCTCGACGACGAGGGCGCGTCGAAGGAGCTGCTCAAGGCCGAGGGCGGCGAGCCGCCGCGCATCGACATGCGTCCGTCTATCTTCGATTCGAGCCTCGACGTGGTCGCCGCCGTGAAGCAGCTCTCCGGCCGCATGAACGAACTGCTGAACGAGCAGAACCGGAAGCTGCTCACCCGCATGCTCGGCGGCATCGAGCAAGCGTCGCGCCAGACCGCGGCCCTCGCGGAGCGCCTGCAACCCGGCGCGCGGGAGTTTCCTTCCCTGATGGGCGACGCGCGCGGCGCCCTGGCCGACCTGAGCAGACTCTCGCGCAAGCTGGAAGAACGCTCCGCGGCCCTCGACCGCATGGCCGCGAGCCTCGAAGAGGTGGGAGTTGCCGCGCGCTCCTTCAACGACGAAACTTTGCCGCGCCTCAACGCCTTGGTGGAGCAGCTCAATCGCGACACGCGCTCGCTCGACCGCGTTCTCAACGCCTTGGGCGAGAATCCGCAGAGCTTCGTGTTCGGCGCCCAACGAGCAAAGCCCGGACCGGGCGAGCCGGGATTCAAGGACGGAGCGCGTTGAGGCACATGCTGCGCTCGTCGCGAAGAATCGCCGCGTTGACACTGGTTCTCGCAGGCGGCGGATGCAGCCTGGCACCGGCCCCGGGGCCGGTGATCGCGAATTACGATTTTGGTCTCCCGCCGGAAGGGCGCACGACGCCGGCCCTGCGTCAGGCCTTGCTCGTGCACGACGTCAGCGCTCCGGGCTGGCTGGGTTCGCCCCTAATCTACTACCGGCTCACGTACCAGGACGCCACCCGGCCCCAGGCCTATGCGGACAGCCGCTGGGTCAGCTCTCCAGCGGAGCTGTTTACGAACCGCCTGCGTGCCCGGCTGGCTGCGTCCCCGGGAGGAATCATCCGGCCGGGCGACGACGCGCGCGCCAAGTACGCGCTGCGCGTCGATCTGGAGGAGTTCATCCAGGTATTCGACGCCCCGGGAAAGAGCAGGGCGCTGGTGCGCTTGCGGGCCTCGGTCATGGGGAACCGCAGCCTGATCGCGCAACGCGACTTCAGTGTGGAGCGCCCGGCAAACACCCCCGACGCGGAAGGCGGCGTGCGCGCTCTGATAGGAGCAAGCGACGAAGCCGTCGATCAGCTCATAGGCTGGACGGTCGGCGCGCTCAAGGACTGATCTCGCCCGGCGGCGGCCGTGGGCTAGAATGGGCGGCGCACCGCATTGGGGACCGCAATATGACTCACTGGAAAAAGCTCCTGTCGGCGTTCGGATTGGGTGTGTTCGCTGCCGTCTTGGTGCTGGTCTTGAGCGCTTATCTCAATCCGGCGATGTTGATCACCCTCGCCAACCTCCGGCTCTGCAACTGACCCCTCCTGACTTCGTCGAAGTGCTCGATTTCTGGCTCGGTACGCCGGGTTCGCGCGAGCGGGGCCGGCCGCGCAAACTGTGGTTCCAGAAGTCGGAACCTTTCGACGCGGAAGTCCGCCGCCGGTTTCTCACTACCTGGGAGCGCGCTGCGGGCGGCGAGTGCGAACGCTGGCAAGCGACCCCGCTCGCTTCGCTTGCGCTGGTCGTCGTGCTCGACCAGTTTCCGCGCAACATGTTCCGCGGCACGGCGCGCTCGTTCGCGAGCGACTCCCTGGCGCTCGCCACGGCGAGGGAAACGATCGCCCGGGGGTTCGACCTCCTGCTTTCACCCGTCGAGCGCGTCTTTATCTATCTGCCCTTCGAGCACGCGGAGGATCTCGCCGCACAACGCCGTTCTCTCGCTTTATGCCATGCGCTCGATCCGGAAGATATGCAATACGCG
>VBCJ01000164.1 GCA_005884335.1 Betaproteobacteria bacterium
GGCGCGGGTCGCCACCGAAATCGTCGCGGGGCCGCCGAGAAACCTGGCGCTGAGCGCGCGAGCGGTGATCCCGGACTCGGTGAATTCGAGGCGCCCGTTCAGGTGCGAGAAAGGCGGGGCATCGGAGTCCGTTCTGATCTCGTTGTCGATGAGCTGGAATTCGCCGGCCAGTTTGAACGTTTCCGGATTCCGGATCGGGATGTCGAGCCCGAGCGCGAGGCGCCCCGCGCCAGCCGCGCTCATGCTTTCGGTCATGCCGTCCAGGGCCTTCGTCACGGGGCTTTCGGCGATAAACCGGAGGAAATCGCTCGTCTTGTCCTCGGCGCGGAATTCGAGTCCGACGCGAACGTCTCCGTGAAACAGATCGGGAATGCTCGCGCGCACGCTGCTTGCCCGGACGTCGAGGACCGCCCCTTTCGAGGCGATGATGCGCATGCTCTTGCCCTCGAAGATGAGGTCGCCCGAGAGGCCGCTCGCCCGAGGCCAGCCCTCGGCGTAACGGAAGTCGGCGTCCGTCACTTTTGCGACGATCTGGAAAATTCCGGAACCGGGATCGTCGAACGGGAATTTCGCAAGCTCGCCCTTCAGCCTCAACCTCACGTCGTTCGAGTGCCCCCCTTGGATCGATGCTTTGAGATACTCGACGACCGGTCCCGGCAGGAGGGGAACGTAGCGGTAGACGGTCCGGCCGTCGGCGTGGAAGAAATTCCCGGTGAGGTCGATGACGCTCGCGCCGCCCTGCCCGCGCGCGAACCCGCCGAACAGCGTTCCGGCGATGTCGCTGTTGGCGAACGAGAGGGTGTCGAAGGCGAGATCGAATCGATCCGGAGCGACTTTCCAGCTGATCTGCGCCGCGAGCGAATCGAATTGCAATGGGCTTTCGGCGACGACCCCTGGCAGCTCGATCGCGACCCGGTCCGAGCCGAGCACGACGCTGCCGCCTTTCTCGCTCGCCTCGAACCGCCCGGTGAGCCCCGCGAATCCGGGAATCCTGTCGTGGGCGCGCGAGGCGAGCCTCGCGAAGCCTCCCCGCACGCTGTAGTGTTGCGGATCCTCCGCGTCGCCTGTCCAGTCGGCTTTCAAGTTGCGGACGCTGCCCCGCGGCTCGGTTGCGGCCAGACGCGCGCGAGCGGCCTGCGGAAACGGCAGGTACTCGGCGAGTCGTGCGAGCGGCGCGAGCTCGATCCCATCGGCGTCGATCTCGCCCCCTGATGGCGCCCAACGCACCCGAAAATCGGCGGGCGGGACGACAATCCCGGTCCCGGTTCTGAGGGTGAGCTTGCTGCCGAAGACTTCGAACTCCTTCCCGTCGTGCTGGCTCGCTCCCAGCCGCCCCTGCAGGTAATCGAGCTCCAGCAGCGGAGTGTCCTTGGCCACGCGGCCCGCAACCTGGGAAAGCGCGAGGTCGGCGGTGAGCCTCGAGGAAGTCTTGCCTTGCAGATCGAGCCACAGGCGCACCCCGCCTTTGCCGGAACGTATGTCGAACGGATAGTCGACCCAGCGCCGCCAGGCGACGAGATCCGTGTATTCGAGCTCGGCGTACACCTGTCCGATGCACGCGCCCGGATCGCCTACGTCCACCCGTTTCAGATCGCCGCGCACGTCGAGCGCCGAGGCGAGCTCGGTGGACGGCTTGGCCTTGAAAGCGAACCGGTGCCCCAGGAAACCGTTGCGCAGGACGAAATTGAACCCGGGCAACTCGAGCAGCGGCGCACCGCGTTGCTTGTCGTCCCAGCTGACGCTCGCGTCGCGGATGACGATCTCACGCTGCGACAACACCCATCGCGCGATTCCGGTATCTCCCGCCTGTTCGGCGTGCAGCTCGATCCCCGCGACGTAGAACCTGCCCGCGTCGTCGCGCCTGATCTCGAGCCGGGGCCGGTCGAAGACGAGCGAATAGAACCGCGGCGATCCGATCAGGGCGGAAGTCCAGGCGAGCGTCGCCTCGACGGCGGGCAAGGCCAACGCCGCGCGGCCGTCGTGATCGAAGACGGTCACGTCGGCGATAAGAAGCTCGGGACGCAACCCTCGCCAGTCCGCTTCGATGGCACCGATCGTGATGCGCTGGCCCAGCGCCTTCGATACGGATTGTTCGATGTCGCTCCGGTATTCCGCGACTTTCGGGAGGATCCAGTAGCGCAGGGAAAGCAGCGCAGCGGCAAACAGGAAATACAGGGCCAAGAGCGCCCAGCCTGCGATGCGCGCGGCGACGCGCCACCGGCCTTTCGGCGGAATCGCCTCGGCGATCGTTTCCTCGATCGCCTGTTCGAGTTGCTCTAGTCTCTGAAGGGGTTGGTCCAAGTCAGCGCGCTTTTCGGCGTTGAAATTCGGCCCCCGCTTTGCAGCAAGGCCGTGATCGGCGGGATGAACGCGAGAGCATCGCCTCGCGACGACAAGCACCTGCAACGAGCGATATTTTACCCGCAAGCCCTCGTCGCCGGGCGAAAATGGACTGACAACTCGCTGAAGCTCCTCGATTTTTGCGCGTTTCCGCTAGAATAAGCTCCTTTCGGATGCTTCCCGGAGATTCCCATGTCGATGGCCGATCGCGACGGATTCATCTGGTACGACGGCAAGCTCGTGCCCTGGCGTTCAGCGACCACTCACGTGCTCACCCATTCGCTCCACTACGGCCTCGCGGTATTCGAGGGCGTGCGCGCCTACAAGACCGTCGAGGGGACGGCGATCTTCAGGCTAGCCGACCACACCGAGCGCCTGTTCAACTCGGCGCACATCTACATGATGAAGATCCCCTACGGCCGGGAGACGCTCATCGAAGCGCAAAAGGAAGTGGTGCGCGCCAACCAGCACGAGTCCTGCTACATCCGGCCGATCGCTTTTTACGGCTCGGAGAAGATGGGGGTGTCCCCGATCGGCGCGACCGTGCACGTCGCCGTCGCCGCGTGGCCCTGGGGCGCCTATCTCGGAGCGGAAGCGCTCGAGAAAGGGATACGCGTCAAGACCTCGTCCTATGCGCGCCACCACGTCAACGTGACCATGGCTCGCGCCAAGATGGCCGGGACCTATCCGAACTCGATCCTCGCGAACCTGGAGGCGACCCAGCACGGCTACGACGAAGGCCTGCTCCTCGACGTGGACGGTTTCGTCGCGGAGGGATCGGGCGAGAATCTGTTCATCGTCAAGGGCGGAAAAATCCACGAGCCGGAGCTGACCTCGGCGCTCTGCGGAATCACGCGCGCCTCGGTCATCACGCTGGCGAACGAGCTCGGCTATGAAGTCGTTTCCCGGCGCCTCACGCGCGACGACATCTACATCGCCGACGAAGCTTTCTTCACCGGCACGGCGGCCGAGGTCACGCCCATCCGCGAGCTCGACGGGCGCACGATCGGCGAGGGAACGCGCGGACCGGTCACGACCAAGATCCAGAAACTGTTCTTCGACGTGGTCGCCGGCAAGGTCGCCAAGCACAAGGACTGGCTTTCGCCGGTCCACGAGAAGGTCCCGTCCAGGGTGTCCAGAGAAAAAGCCTGATGGGCGCGAACGATCCGGCGAGCCGCGTCGTCGAGGTGACCGAAGCGGATCTTCCCTTGCATTGCCCCACGCCCAAGACTCCGGTGTGGTCCCTGCATCCCCGGGTGTTCCTCGACGTCGCCAAGGCGGGCCAGGCGCTCTGCCCCTACTGCGGCACGCGCTACGTCTACAAGGGCGGCAAGCCCAAGGGCCACTAGCGCCCGGTGCCGAAGATCCTCATCGTCGCGCCGAACTGGATCGGCGACGCGCTGCTCGCCCAGCCGCTCTTCGCGCGGCTGCGGAAGAAACTCCCCGGTGTTCTCATCGATGCGCTCGCGCCGCCGTGGACTGCGCCGGTGCTGCGCCGCATGCCGGAAATCGACGACGTCGTCGAAGCGCCCTTCGATCACGGCGAGCTCGCGCTCGTCGCGCGCTGGCGCCTCGGCCGCAGGCTGCGCTCGCGCCGCTACGACCAGGCGATCGTGCTGCCCAACACCTTCAAGTCCGCGCTCGTCCCCTTCTTTGCGAAGATCCCCGTTCGCTCCGGGTTCGTCGGCGAATCGCGCTACGGCCTCCTCAACCTCGCGCACAAGCTCGACGCGAAAGGCGTTCGGCTGATGGCCGAGCGCTACGCGCAGCTCGCGGAAAAACCCGGGACGATGCCGGCTCTGCCCTTGCCGCAGACGAGGCTCGCGGTCGACGAGGCGAATCTCGTTCTCGATCTCAGCCGGCTCAGGCTTTCGCGCGCCAGGCCCATCGCCGCCTTCTGCCCGGGCGCGGAGTACGGTCCGTCAAAGCGCTGGCCGGCCCGGCATTTCGCCGCGCTCGCGCGCAAGCTCGCCGCGCTGGGCTACGCCGTCTGGCTGTTCGGCTCGGAGAAGGACCGCGCAATCGGCGAGGAGATCGCCGTCGCGAGCGAAGGCGCCGCGACCAATCTATGCGGCAAGACCGATCTCGCGAGCGCGATCGACCTGCTTTCGCTCGCCGAGGTCGTGGTGAGCAACGACTCGGGTCTCATGCACGTCGCCGCCGGCGTCGGGCGCCCGGTGGTGGCGCTGTACGGCTCGTCCAGCCCCGAGCACACGCCGCCCCTCGCGCGCAGCTACCGCATCGTGAGAACCGGGATCGAATGCAGCCCGTGTTTCGCGCGCGAGTGCCCGCTCGGGCATTTCAAGTGCATGATTGAACTTACACCTGA
>VBCJ01000165.1 GCA_005884335.1 Betaproteobacteria bacterium
GAGAACGCGCGGAGAGAAGAGCCCGTCGATTCCGACACCGTAACGCGGCAGGCGCTGGTCGCCTCGGCGCTCGAATCGGCGGCGCGAGCGGAGCAGCTGGGTCTCGCCGGCGATCGCATCGTGCTCTCGTGCAAAGTGAGCGGCGTCCAGGACCTGATCGCGGTGTACCGAGAGCTCGCCCGCCGCTGCGACTATCCGCTGCATCTCGGGCTCACCGAGGCGGGGATGGGAACAAAGGGCATCGTGGCTTCCACCGCCGCGCTCGGGGTGCTGCTCCAGGAGGGTATCGGCGACACGATTCGTATTTCGCTCACCCCGGAGCCCGGCGGGGACCGCACGCGAGAGGTCATCGTCGCGCAGGAGTTGCTCCAGACCATGGGCTTGCGCTCGTTCTCGCCGATGGTGATCGCTTGCCCGGGCTGCGGCCGGACCACCAGCACCTATTTCCAGGAACTCGCTGAAAAGATCCAACGCTATCTTCGGGAGCAGATGCTCCAGTGGCGCGAGCGCTATCCCGGAGTCGAAGACATGCACGTCGCGGTCATGGGCTGCGTCGTCAACGGGCCCGGCGAAAGCAAGCACGCCAATATCGGCATCAGCCTTCCCGGGTCCGGTGAGCGCCCGGTCGCGCCGGTGTACGTGGACGGCGAAAAAACCGTGACCTTGAAGGGCGAGCGGATTGCCGAGGAATTCCAGCAACTGGTCGAGGAATACGTCCGTGCGACTTACGGGGAAGGCGGGCGTTTGCGTCGCGACGAGCCGCAAAAGAAGAGAAATATCCCGATCAAAACCGCGGTGTAGTTCGCGCCGCGATATCGACATGAGCGACCCGATCCGCGCGGTGCGCGGAATGAACGACATCCTGCCCGACGAAGCCGAGCGCTGGGAAACGCTGGAGGAGTTGCTGCGCGACTGGCTCCGGAGCTACGGCTATCGCAACGTGCGCACTCCCATCCTCGAGCATACGGCGCTGTTTCGCCGGGCGATAGGCGAAGCGACCGACATCGTCGAGAGGGAGATGTACAGTTTCACCGACGAGCTGAACAAGGAGTCCCTTACTCTGCGCCCCGAGGCTACGGCTTCGGTCGCACGCGCGGCGGCCGAGCACAGCTTGCTCTACGGAGGGGCGCAGCGTCTGTACTACATCGGTCCCATGTACCGTCACGAAAGGCCGCAGAAGGAGCGGTACCGGCAGTTTCACCAGGTTGGAGCCGAGGCGCTCGGGTTTCCGGGCCCTGATATCGATGCCGAGCTGCTGCTCATGTGCGCCCGGCTATGGGACGACCTCAATCTGTCGGGCATCCGACTGCAGCTCAATTGCCTGGGTTCAACGGCGGAGCGCGCCGCGTACCGCAGGTCGCTGGTGGTCTATCTCCAGTCGGTCGAGGAGGATCTTGACGAAGACTCGAAGCGGCGGCTGCACACCAATCCACTGCGCGTTCTCGACAGCAAGAACCCGGCGATGCAACCGCTGATCGCCGGAGCTCCGCGCCTGTTGGATGCGCTGGGAGAGGAGTCGCTCAAACATTTCGAGGGCGTGCAGGCCATCCTCAAGGACGCGGGGCGTCAGTATGAAATCAATCCGCGGCTGGTGCGCGGGCTCGATTACTACAATCTCACGGTGTTCGAATGGGTCACCGGCCGGCTCGGCGCTCAAGGGACGGTGTGCGCCGGCGGGCGCTACGACGGCCTGTTGGAGCAGGTCGGCGGCAAACCGGCTCCGGCCTGCGGCTGGGCGATGGGGATCGAGCGCCTGCTCGCACTCGTCTCCGATTCCGGCGAGCATCCTTGCCCGGACGTGTACCTCGTGAACCAGGGAGAACGGGCGGCCCGCTCCGCGTTTCGCGTGGCGGAGGCCCTGCGCGAGGCCGGTTTCAGCGTGACCCAGCACTGCGGAGGGGGCAGCTTCAAATCGCAGATGAAAAAAGCCGACGCGAGCGGCGCGCCGGTCGCGGTCATCGTGGGCGACGAAGAGGCCCAGGCGGGTGAAGCGAGCATCAAGGCTTTGCGCGAGGAGCGCGGGCAGTTCCGCGTGCCGCAGGAACGCCTTGCGGATGCGATATCGGATCTGCTTTTCGGCACAGGTGAAAAAGAATGAGCACGTACGATCTCGAAGAACAGGAACAGCTCGCCGCCCTGAAAGCCTGGTGGAAGGACCACGGCGGCGCGATCATTCTCGGCACCACGCTCGCGCTCGCGGGTATCGGAGCATGGATCGGTTGGACACGGTATGAGCGCTCGCAAGCCGCGCAGGCCGCGGTGCTGTACGACACGCTGCAGAAAGCGGCGCGCGCCAACGATCTCAAGACGACGCGCGAGACTGCGGGGGCGATCCTGGAGAACTTTCCGCGCAGCGCTTACGCGCCGCTCGCAGCCCTGGTTTCTGCCAAAGTCCAGTTTCAAGCGGGAGACCTGAAGACCGCGCGCGCGCAGCTTCAATGGGTCGTCGAGCACGCCGGGAGCGATGAGATACGCTCGATCGCAACATTGAGGTTGGCAAGCGTATTGCTCGACGACAACGAGCCCGACGCAGCGCTGAAAATTCTCGAAGCGAAGCCTCATCCGGGTTTCGAGGCCCTCTATGCCTCGCAGCGCGGCGACATTCTCGCCACGCAGAAGAGGCGCTCCGAGGCGCGAGCCGCCTATAAAGCCGCGCTGGAAAAGGCCGGACCGGGGCCGCTGCGCGATGCGCTGCGACTCAAGCTCGAGGCGCTTGGAGAAAGCTGATGCGGCGGTTCTTCCTCGTCGGCGCGATGCTGCTCGCCGGCTGTTCAGGCTCGACCGGACCGAAAATGGCCGAATTGTCGGAGTTGCCCGCAAGCATTCCGGTGCGCACGCTGTGGCAGGCGAGCGTCGGCGACGCTGGAGACGCCATATTGTTTCCCGCGCTGGCGGTCGACGGCGTCTACGCCGCGGCCCAGGACGGCACCGTCGCCCGCTTTGAAGCGTCGACCGGGCAGGAATCGTGGCGGGTCAATGCGGGCCGCACGCTTTCCGGCGGAGTGGGCTCCGACGGCACCCTCGTAGCGGTCGGAACGTTCGACGGCGAAGTCATCGCGCTCGATGGACGTTCGGGCGAAGCGCGATGGCGCGCGCGCGTATCGAGCGAGGTCCTCTCTGCGCCCCTGGTGACGGGGGATCTGGTGATTGTCCGCAGCGCCGACGGGCGCCTGTTCGCGCTCGACGCGAAAGACGGCAGGCGGCGCTGGCTGTACCAGCGATCGAGTCCGCCTCTCTCGGTCCGGTCCCCTGTGGGAATGGTCGCCGATCGGGGTTATCTGCTCACCGGGTTTGCCGGAGGTAAGCTCGTGTCGATCGCGCTTGCCAACGGCAATGCGCGCTGGGAGGCGACCGTCGCGCTGCCTCGCGGAGCGACCGAACTGGAACGCGTCACCGACGTGGTCGGGCTGCCGGTCGTTGCCGAGCGCGAAGTGTGCGCCGTCGCCTACCAGGGCCGGATCGGCTGCTTCGATCTAGCCAGCGGCAACCCGGTCTGGTCGCGTGAGATATCGAGCACCGCGGGGCTGGCGCTCGACGCGCGTTACGTCTTCGTCAGCGACGACAAAGGTGCGGTGCATGCTCTGGACCGCGCCGGCGGCGCGACAGTCTGGAAGCAGGATCGCCTGTTCCTGAGGCGCCTCACCGCGCCTCTGGCCCTGGGGCGAGAAGTCGCGGTCGGCGACGTCGAGGGATACGTGCATTTCCTGTCGCGAGAAAGCGGCGCCTTCGTCGGCCGTGTCGCTACCGACGGCACCCCGATCAGATCTTCGCTCGTGCGGCTCGACCGCGGGCTCCTGGTGCAGACGCAGGACGGGAATCTGTTCGCCCTGAGCACTGAGTGATCCGAGGGACGCAGCATTGAAACCGACTCTTGTCATCGTCGGCAGACCCAACGTCGGCAAGTCCACGTTGTTCAACCGGCTCACGCGCACCCGGGACGCACTGGTCGCCGATGTCCCGGGTCTGACGCGAGACCGCCACTATGGGCTCGGACGCCTGGGTGAGCGCCCGTACCTCGCGGTCGATACGGGCGGGCTGGAACCGGAAGCGAGGGGCGTGTTCGTCGAGATGGCCAAGCAGGCGAGAACCGCCATCGCCGAAGCCGACGTCGTTGTCCTCGTCACCGACGCTCGCGAGGGCCTCACGGCGCAGGACCGCGCGATCGGAGAGGAACTGCGGCGGATCGGCCGGCGCGTGTTTGTCGCGGTCAACAAGGCCGAGGGCATGAATACGGAGCTCGCGACGCTCGAATTCCACGAAATGGGGCTGGGTGTGCCGTACGCGATTTCCGCCGAGCACGGGGAGGGGGTGCACGAGCTGGTTGAGGCCGCGCTTGCCGATTTCCCTGTTGAAAAGGAGAGCGGCGAACCCGACGGCGCGGTCCGGATCGCCATCGTGGGACGCCCCAACGCCGGGAAATCCACGCTCGTCAACGCTCTGGTCGGTGAGGAGCGCGTCGTGACGTTCGAGGAGCCGGGCACTACGCGGGATGCGATCGACGTGGAGCTCGTCGTGCAGGGCCGACGCTATGTCCTCGTCGACACCGCCGGATTGAGACGCCGCGGGAAGGTATTCGAAAGCGTCGAGAAGTTTTCGGTCGTGAAGACCTTGCAGGCCATCGATCGGGCCAACGTCGCGGTCCTCGTCCTGGACGCCCAAGGCGGGATCTCGGACCAGGACGCGCACATCGCCGGATTCATCCTGGAGCGCGGGCGGGCGGTGGTGGTGGCGGTCAACAAATGGGACGGCGTGGACCGCTACGCGCGCGACATGACTAAGCGCGCCGTCGCGCGCAAGTTGAAGTTTCTCTCGTTCGCGCGTTTTCACTACATTTCGGCTCGCGAAGCCCGCGGCCTCGCGAAGCTCGTCGATTCAGTGGACGCGGCCTACCGGGCCGCCATGGCCAAGCTGCCCACTCCGCGGCTCACCCGCGCACTTATCGCCGCCGTGGCGAAGCAGGCCCCGCCGCGCGCAGGGCTCTCGCGGCCCAAGCTCCGCTATGCGCATCAAGGCGGGAGCAACCCTCCGATCGTGGTGGTGCACGGGACTGCGTTGAACGCCGTGTCCGACGGCTACCGCCGTTATCTCGAGGCCGACTTTCGCAGGGTCTTTCGGCTGGAAGGGACGCCCCTCCGGATCGAATTTCGCACCGGCAGGAACCCTTACGTCGACAGGCGTATCTAAGAGTTCGTCACGGTGCTTACAGTACATTGGCATTTTCCGCAAAACCCTTTACAGTAGACCTTCAAATAATACGACTCCGGGGTAAGCCATGAGCAACAAAGGACAACTACTACAAGATCCGTTCCTGAATACCCTGCGCAAAGAGCACGTGCCGGTATCGATCTATCTCGTCAACGGGATCAAGCTCCAGGGTCAGATCGAATCCTTCGACCAGTACGTCGTGCTCCTCAAGAACACCGTGACGCAAATGGTGTACAAGCACGCCATCTCCACCGTCGTGCCTTCGCGTGCGGTCAATTTGTCGGTCGATCATTCCTCTCCCGAGAGCTGATACGGACGCGTTATCGACTCCGACCTGGCGCGATGGCTGAGCGTTCGTCGGAGCGCAACGCTGCCGTGCTCGTGGGCTTGGACTTCGGTGTGGGCGGCTACGCCGAGGGCATCGAAGAGCTCAGCCAACTCGCCGCCAGCGCCGGAATCCGGGCGCGGGCCTTGGTGCGCGGGCGCCGCGAGCGACCCGACCCCGCCCATTTCGCGGGTTCCGGAAAGGTCGAGGAGATCAGGCGAACTGTGCAGGAGCAGGGCGCCTCGCTCGCGATTTTCAATCACGACTTGTCGCCCGCGCAGGAGCGCAATCTCGAGAAGGCGCTTGGCTGCCCGGTCGTCGACCGCACGCGTCTGATCCTGAACATCTTCGCCCAGCGCGCCAAGAGTCACGAGGGCAAGCTCCAGGTGGAGCTTGCGCAGCTCGAGCACGCGGCGACGCGGCTGGTGCGCGGCTGGTCGCACCTGGAGCGGCAACGCGGCGGCAAGGGCTTTCTCGGGGGAATGGGCGAGACGCAGCTCGAGGTCGACAGGCGCTTGATCGCGAACCGCGTAAAGATTCTCAAGGACAAGCTCGGCAAGCTCGGCCGCCGGCGCGAGGTTCAGCGGCGCGCGCGGGAGCGCGGCAGGGCTTTTTCGGTCTCGCTCGTGGGTTACACCAACGCGGGCAAGTCGACGCTTTTCAACACACTGACCCGCGCGGGAGCGCTTGCCGAGGATCGGCTCTTCGCGACTCTCGATACCACTACGCGCAGGCTCTACCTTCCCGAAGCCGGAAACATCGCCATCTCCGACACGGTCGGGTTCATCCGCGATCTTCCGCACACGCTCGTCGCGGCCTTCCGGGCGACGCTCGAAGAAGCCATCCACGCCGACCTGCTTCTGCACGTGGTCGACGCGGCCAACGATGCACGCGAGGCGCAGATCCTGGAAGTGGACAAGGTCCTCGCCGAAATCGGCGCAAGCGCCGTTCCCCGGCTTCTGGTGTGGAACAAGATCGACCGGAACGGCCTTCAACCGGGAGTCGACCGGAACGAATATGATAGAATTTGCCGCGTTCGTCTAAGCGCAAAAACGGGCGACGGCGTGGATGGCCTGCGGCGGGCCCTGATCGAGGCAACAGCCTCGAGGACATCTCCGGCGAGCCCGCCGAAACCGACAGATTCGAAGAAACTGGGCCAAGCGGCCACAACGTAGGATTCTCATGTCATTGAACGACCCGCAATGGGGCAA